>QCUB01000028.1 GCA_003210895.1 Prochlorococcus sp. AG-676-M04 | reverse complement strand
TTAAATGATTCAAATATTTTAAGTTCTAGAAATCAACGTATTATTTTTTCTGGGATTGAAAATGTAAAAGAAGATTTAAAAAATCATTTTAGAATTTTATTGTTAAAAAATAATTGGGTTCGCAATTCTCATACATCATCATCCATTAATCAAAATATTATGAGAACCTATGATTTACTTAAAAAGAAGTTTTTCTTAAGGAAAGCCTTAGGTAATAGAAATATTGTTTTGAATAAAGAAGAATTAAATTTTCTTTCCAAATTCTTTTATGAATATTCTTCATATTCTGATCAATTTTTAAGAGTAAGTAATGCTTTATCTGCAGGATGGGCATGCTGGGTAACTTTAGATGAAATAAATTTTGAGTGGAACTTTTATTTAGAACCTATAGATGGACTTTCTCAGATTAAACAATTACTAAATAATAATAAATTTGTTTTTTTATCAGCTTTAAGAAAAGATAATTTTTTTCAAAAGTATCTAAAAAAGGAAAGTATAGATATTGATTTGGTGATTAATTTTAAGAGTAATTTTAATGAAAAAAAGATTTTGGTATATGTACCTCCAAGACAAATTCTCCCTAATAATCCAATGTTTACTCAAATAATTTTAGATAAATGTAAAAAATTAATAATATTTAGAAAAGGACTTACTTTAGTTTTATCTGATGACGTTAATTTGAAGCTAAAATTAGCCACAGAATTAGCATCTATTCATGGGAAGCAAGTATTGTTAGAGACTATTCCTTCTCTTAATAATGAAATTCTATGTGCTAGTTATATTTGGTGGATTAATAATTCTTATTTAATAAAAAGTCCTGAACAAATAATTATTCCATTACTTCCTCTTCCAAATTTGGCAGAGCCCATTAATGAAATCACTGTTTCACATAACAAAAATATGTCTAAAGATTGGTTTCGAGAATTTTTACTTCCTGAGGCAATAAATAAATTAGAAAGGTCAATTTCACCTTTAAGAAAAAACTCTGGTAAATTAATTATTCTTGATGGTAGAGCCAATAAAAGAAAATGGGGTAGATCAATTTTACAAAGTATTCAACCTTCAAAACAAATAAACTATATGCTTCCTTACGATTAGGTTATTATTCAGGAAATATCTTTAAATATGGGAGAAGCAAAAAGGAGAAAAGCATTAGGTCTTCCTCCTAAAAAAAACGATGTTAAATCTAAATTAGATCAATCACCTAGATTATTTGAGTGGCTACCTATTACTGTTAATCAGAGAGATACTTTAATTAAATTAAGTATAAAAGCTAGTTGGTATGGAATTGGAGGTTTAATCATTCTATGGGTAGTTGTCAGATTTATTGGGCCTGCTGCGGGATGGTGGACGCCAGCTGATTCATTATGAATCTAAGCTACTGTTTTAATAGTATTCGCAATTACTGTATTTCCTGGATTACTATTTAATGCCTTCATCGAGTTAGAGCTTACTTCAGTCCCTTCTGTTAGTTTCCTTTTTACAATAGATTCTACGTTATTCTTTATTTCTAAGTTCTGATCCAACCAAATGATTGTATTATCTCTTCCTTGTCCAATGTTTTCACCTTCGTAACTATACCAAGCACCTCTTCTAATTATAATATTAGTTTCTTCTGCTAAATCTAATAGACATCCTGTTGTACTAATTCCTTTGCCGAATAGAATATCAAATTCCGCAATTCTAAATGGTGGAGCAACTTTATTTTTTGCTACTTTCACTTTTGCTCTTATTCCATATTCTTCTGTTCCTCTTTTAAGAGTCTGAATTCTCCTAATATCAAGTCTTACTGAAGCATAAAACTTTAATGCGTTGCCTCCTGTAGTTGTCTCTGGATTGCCGTATGTGACGCCTATTTTTAAACGTAATTGATTAAGAAATATCACTGTACATCCGGACTTTCCAATATTGCCTGTTATTTTCCTCATTGCTTGACTCATTAGTCTTGCTTGGCTTCCTATTACGTGATCTCCCATTTCTCCTTCTATTTCTGCTCTTGGAGTTAGTGCGGCTACCGAGTCAACAACGACAAGGTCTACTGCAGTTGATCTTATGAGTTGATCTACTATTTCTAAAGCCATTTCACCTGTATCTGGCTGAGAGACTAGTAAATTTTCAACATCCACCCCTAAAGAAGCAGCATAGACTGGATCTAAAGCATGTTCAGCATCTACAAATGCTGCTATACCACCATTTTTCTGAACCTCTGCTATTGCATGTAGCGTTAGGGTTGTTTTACCGGAACTCTCAGGTCCGTATACTTCAACAACTCTTCCCTTTGGATATCCTCCACCTAATGCTAAATCTAATGTAAGAGCTCCTGTAGAAATTGTTTCCACTTTCATCCTTGAGGCATCTCCAAGCCTCATTATTGACCCCCTTCCAAAGTTTCTTTCTATCTGTCCTAAGACTAGATTTAATGCTTTGTCTTTTTCTTTAGCTGAGGATTCTTTTGAATCTTTTTTGCTTCTTTCTTCGAAACTCATTTTTCAATTTATTGAATATTTCTCATAATTATTTTAAATCTAGAATTTCTAAATAATTGTAAATTTAATAATTACAGATCATAGTACATGCGTACTCTAGCCGAAGATGTTTAAATTGCAAGTAATTCTTCTAAACTTTTCAATTTTAATAATTTAATTTCATTAGGCAAATTATTTCTGTCTATATTTTTTAAATATCCCCAATCGGCTAAGTAGCATGGGATATGCCTTGTGAAAGTATTTTTCTTCATATCAATAAGTGTATCTTTCCTATCTTCTATAAAACCCAAAATTTCATATTCAGTTGATAGTTTTGACGCAATTTCAACTTTTGTTCCAGATTCATAACCAAAAATTAATTCAGGAAAAATATTTAATTTTTCAAGAATTTTACGTGCAAATATCTTATTTTTTGTTGTTATGATCCCCGTCTTGATATTGTCTTTCTTTATTTTTTCTATAAAATCTATAACTTCATAAAATGGGTTATGTAAGTTTATCCAATTGTCAAAACTTTTATCTATTTGATATTCTCTAGCTTCATCAAGATATTTTTGTAAGTCTTCAGTAACCCAAGAATTATCTAGGAGAACTTTCTGACAATTTTGATGATATTGATTTAGGAAATCGCTTTTATTTTCGTTATTTAGAGGATCTTCTCTTTTGATAATTTGGTGGACAATGATTAACATTTCCCATCCATATTTAACCCAGGGTCTCATTTCTATGAAAGTATTTGAAACATGTTTATAATGATTTTGATTAATCGAGATATCTGGAGAATTTAGAAATTTTTCAAAAGCTAATAATGAACTATGCCAGTATTCTTTCATACCATCAACAATAACTCCATCAAAATCAAATAGAAATAATTTCTGAGATCTCACTCAACTTTATTTTTAGAACTGGGCCGCTAGGATTCGAACCTAGGAATGTCGAGACCAAAACCCGATGCCTTACCACTTGGCGACGGCCCAATGAAATTTTATTTTAATACATTACTAGATTTTTTTCTATCTGAAAATATAAAAATCTTTTTCTAGATTTTTTATAATTGGTTTTTTATTTACTCAAGCAGGGAGATTAGCTAATTTTCCACGGGTTGAGTAATTTCTGTGCTTTTTTGATTGCTAAAGCCATTTTTTCTGGATATTCATATAATTTTTTATTGTTTTTATTAGAAAATTCAATAAATGGTTGCATTATTTTTCTAGCAGAACTCCCAAAGGCAATTCCATCAGGAAAATTATTTATTTTTAAAAATTCATGAGTTTTTTCATTCGTTCCTCCTGCTAGTTGAATTAAACCAGGGGGAAGATGAGATCCTATATTATTCCATAATTTAACTGTATCTTTTCCTGTAGCTGGAGCAAGATCCCCAGACATTGGTCTCCCATCTAGCTGCCAAATTAGCGGTACGTTATGTTCAACAAGAATTTCATATCTATCCCAGAGTGCTTTTAAAAGATCTTTTGGACCTTTTTGGGATTGATTTAATCCACAACTTACAGATATTTTTTCTAATTCTATCCCTGAAGTTTTGATGATATGTGCAACTTTTATAAAAGAATCTAATCGGTTGATTTCTGTATGAATTTCCACTGCATCAGGCTTAATTGTTTGTAGAGTTTGTGGTAAATCATTATTTGACAAATTATATTCATATTCAGAAATTAAATTTAGGGGGCAACTATTTAAACATCTTCCACATCCATAACATTTATTTTCTTTTACTCCAGAATAATCAATTGCAGATGTAGGGCAAATCCTTTCACATGGCCTAGGACAATCAGAGGGGCATTTCAATGGATCAAATTTAGCTTTGCGAAAATGTATATCCTTTCCATCACTAATGCTTATCATCAATCCAGGAGATGCGCCACATATTTCTTTTGCCCATTTGATACCATTCCTCGCAGCTTGAACTATGGATTGCTCGGGAGCAACATCTATGTAGTCAACTCCAGCAGCAGAATAAATAGCACATAAATCTTCTATAGCAACAATATCTTCATTGCTCGCGCCGCAAATTAATTTAACCCATTTATTATTTGATCTATTTTTATTTTTTTCAAAAAACTCAATTTCAGAATTCATTCAGAATATAATCATTTAAAGATTTCCATTCCAGTTTTCTGGAACCACCCATTTCAACAACAATTTTAAGTTTATTATTTATAGTACAGATTTTAATTAAGCTTTCTAGCTCAGATTGTGATAAGACTTGACCTTCCAATAGCCATAACAATTTATCCTTATCATTTTCGTTAAATAGTTCAGATGCCTGAGGAATCACTTGCTGAACTTCTCCAAGAGCTCCATTTCTGCCAATACTTTGATGTCCGAGATGAGGTGGCCTTACACCGTGTAATTTTAGTAAAAATACTTCAGGATCTCCTAATCCTCTGGCAGAGGTTATGAAAGTTTTAAACCCTTTAGCTCGCATTCTTCTTAAAAGACGAGTTTCATATCCGCCTTCTAGAGGCGTAAATATGGCTAAACATTTATTCTTATGTAAATCATTATGAAACTTTTTTCCTGTGAGAAGTAATGGCATAAAGATTCTCTTTATCTATATATTATTTCATTTTATGGTACTTGATGATGTACAATTTATATTCGGTGAATTTTTATATGCTCGCAAGCTAGCCGAGCCTCTGGAAGCTTCACATTTTTTAGCGTTTCGTTAAAGAAATTTGGGGTGGTTTAACCATATGAGAAACTTTCTAAATTTAGAAAAGTCTCACCCCTATTAATAAATTAAATTTTTGATTAACTACACCGTTAAAACTTGAAAAAGATTTGACAACTAATTAGAAATTATTTACGAGCTAGCCTAATCAAGTCTTATGTCTATAGGAATTTTAGGAAAAAAATTGGGCATGTCCCAATTGTTCGATAGCGATGGGAATGCAGTACCAGTTACTCTTATTGAGGCTGGACCTTGTCGAATCACTCAATTAAAATCTCAATCTTTGGATGGTTACACCGCTATTCAAATAGGTTATGGCGTATCAAAGGATAAACATTTGAGTAAGCCTGAGAAAGGACATTTGCTTAAGTCAGGTGATGAACTTTTAAAACACTTGAAGGAATATAGAGTTGAAGAAACTTCCTCTTATGAGATTGGAAAAGAAATAACAGTTAAAAATTTTGAGGTCGGTCAGAAAGTTGATATTAGCGGTAAATCTATGGGTAGAGGTTTTTCTGGATATCAGAAAAGACATGGTTTTAGCAGAGGACCTATGAGTCATGGTTCAAAAAATCATAGAGCTCCTGGCTCTACAGGTGCTGGTACAACCCCAGGTAGAATTTATCCTGGGAAAAGAATGGCGGGAAGATATGGAGGTAAAAAAATAACTACAAAGGGTTTATTAGTGGTCAAAATTGATGATCAGAAAAATCTTCTTGTTGTAAAAGGTTCGGTACCAGGCAAACCTGGCTCAATAGTGAATATCAAGCCTAATAATATTGTTGTTAACAAAGGAGGAGAAAAATCATGACAATTCTAGAAACTGTAAAATGGGATGGTAAAAAAGCTGGCAAAGTTTCAATTGATTTGAAAGTTGCCAAAGAAACTTCCTCTGCTGATTTAATCCATAGAGCTGTCCTTAGACAATTAGCTAACAAAAGACAAGGGACTGCATCTACTTTGACTAGGTCTGAAGTTCGTGGAGGTGGTAGGAAACCATATAAGCAAAAGGGTACAGGTAGAGCTCGTCAAGGATCAATTAGGACTCCATTAAGACCAGGAGGAGGAGTAATTTTTGGCCCTAAACCACGTTCGTATAATCTCGATATGAATCGAAAAGAAAGAAGATTAGCTCTTAGAACAGCACTAATGTCTAGGCTCAATGATATTAAGGCTGTGGAAGATTTTGCTTCTACATTAGAAAAACCAAAAACTAGTGAAATAATTAATGGTCTTTCTAGATTAGGAATAGAAAAAACAGAAAAGGTTTTGGTTATTCTTGATAGTCCTTCTGACATTATCAAAAAATCTATTAATAATATTGAAAAGGTAAAATTAATTGCTGCTGATCAATTAAATGTTTTTGATATTCTTAATGCTAATAAGTTAGTTATAGGTCAATCAGCAATCAATAAAATTCAGGAGGTTTATGCATCATGAGTAAATTATTCGATTCTCGTTTAGCAGATGTAATTCGTAAACCTATAATTACAGAAAAGGCGACGAATGCACTAGATCTTAACCAATATACTTTTGAGGTAGATCATAGAGCCGCAAAGCCTCAGATTAAGGCAGCAATTGAGGCCTTGTTTAGTGTTAAAGTTGTAAGAATAAACACTATGAATCCTCCAAGGAGAACTAGAAGAGTCGGTAAATTCTCCGGGAAACGTTCTCAAGTCAAAAAGGCAATCGTACGTCTTGCTGAAGGAGACAAAATCCAACTATTCCCAGAATCTTAAGGAGTATTTATCATGGCTATTCGTAAATTCAAACCCTATACACCTGGAACTAGACAAAGAGTCGTTACTGACTTTAGTGAGATTACAGGTTCAAAACCAGAAAGATCATTAATAGTTTCTAAGCATCGATATAAAGGAAGAAACAATAGAGGTGTTATAACTTGTCGTCATAGAGGAGGTGGACATAAAAGGCAATATAGATTGGTAGATTTCAGAAGAGATAAAAAAAATATTAATGCCAAAGTTGCGGCTATTCATTATGATCCTCATAGAAATGCTAGACTTGCACTTCTATTTTATGAAGATGGAGAGAAAAGATATATTATCGCACCTGCAAGAATAAAAGTTGGTCAAAATGTAATCTCTGGTGAAGGAGTACCTATTGAAGAAGGGAATGCAATGCCCTTATCTTCTATGCCATTAGGATCGAGTGTTCATTGTGTAGAACTATATGCTGGAAGAGGTGCTCAAATGGTCAGATCTGCAGGTGCAAGTGCACAATTAATGGCTAAAGAAGGTGATTATGTTGCCTTGAAACTCCCATCTACTGAAGTTCGACTTGTACGAAAGGAGTGTTATGCAACTTTAGGTGAAGTTGGCAACTCAGAAATACGTAATACTAGTTTAGGAAAAGCAGGCAGAAGAAGATGGCTAGGTAGAAGACCTCAAGTAAGGGGTAGTGTTATGAACCCATGTGATCATCCACATGGAGGAGGAGAGGGAAAAGCTCCGATTGGTAGGGCAGGACCTGTAACTCCTTGGGGTAAGGCAGCTCTTGGATTAAAGACACGTAAAAAGAACAAGCCAAGTAACAAACTAGTTGTTCGAAAACGTCGTCGTGTCTCTAAGAGAAGTAGAGGAGGGAGAGATTCTTGATTACTTCTATTTCTATTTCTATTTCTATTTCTATTTTATAAATCATGGGACGTTCATTAAAAAAAGGACCTTTTATAGCAGATAGTTTGCTTAAAAAGGTAGAAAAACAAAATACTGATAATGATAAATCAGTCATTAAAACATGGTCTAGATCTTCTACTATCCTGCCTGTTATGATTGGCCATACTATTGCAGTTCATAATGGTAAGGCTCATATACCAGTATTCATAACTGAGCAAATGATCGGCCATAAATTAGGGGAATTTGCTCCTACAAGAACCTATCGTGGCCACTTGAGAGATAAGAAGGGGGCAAGATAAATGACAAATACACCTGAAATGACAAAAACAGCTATTGCTCATGGTAAATATATTCGTGGGTCTGCATCAAAAGTAAGAAGAGTTCTCGATCAAATTAGAGGCAAATCTTATAGAGACGCACTTATTATGTTGGAATTTATGCCATATAGATCTACGGATCCTATTACTAAAGTTTTAAGATCTGCCGTAGCGAATGCAGAACATAATTTAGGTATGGAACCATCCTCCCTAGTAATAGCTTCAGCTTCGGCTGATAATGGCCCCGTTATGAAAAGGTTTAGACCAAGAGCACAAGGCAGAGCTTTCGCTATCAAAAAACAGACTTGCCATATTAGTATTACTGTTGAATCTGCTCCTAATCAAACTAATATGGAGGCTCAAAACTAATGGGAAATAAAATTAATCCAACTGGACTTAGGTTAGGAATAACACAAGAACATCGTTCAAAATGGTTCGCTACTTCCAAAACTTATCCAATTCTTCTTCAAGAAGACTATAAGATTCGTACTTTTATACAAAAAAAATATAGTTCAGCTGGAATTAGTGATGTTTTAATTGCTAGAAAAGCAGATCAATTAGAACTCGAATTAAAAACAGCTAGACCTGGAGTGATTGTAGGAAGGCAAGGTAGTGGTATTGAGGAATTGAGATCAGGTATTCAAAAAACTATAGGAGATAGAACAAGGCAAGTCCGAATTAATGTAGTTGAAGTAGATCGTGTTGATGCGGATGCATATTTACTTGCGGAATACATAGCACAACAATTAGAAAAAAGAGTTGCTTTTAGAAGAACTATCAGGATGGCTTTGCAAAGAGCTCAAAGGGCTGGGGTTCTAGGTTTAAAAATACAAGTAGGCGGAAGACTTAATGGTGCTGAAATAGCTAGAACAGAGTGGACTAGAGAAGGTAGGGTTCCCCTCCACACTTTGAGAGCTGAAGTTGATTATGCACTACGTGAAGCAAATACAACTTATGGTGTTTTGGGTATTAAAGTTTGGGTATTCAAAGGAGAGGTTCTTCCGAAAGAAGAGCAAACTATTCCTGTTGGGGCTATTCCAAGAAGAAAAGGTAGTCGAAAACCTCAGCAATTTGAGGATCGTTCAAATGAGAATTCATAGGAGGTATAAAAATGCTTAGTCCAAAACGTACTAAATTTCGAAAACAGCATAGAGGCAGAATGAAAGGAATTGCCTCCAAGGGTAATACCATTGCATTTGGTCAGTTTGCACTTCAAGCTCAAGATTGTGGTTGGGTAACTGCTCGTCAAATTGAAGCAAGTAGAAGAGCTATGACAAGGTATGTTAAACGTGGTGGAAAAATATGGATTCGTATTTTTCCAGATAAACCAGTCACCATGAGACCGGCAGAAACAAGGATGGGTTCAGGAAAGGGTAATCCAGAGTTTTGGGTTGCTGTTGTTAAACCTGGAAGAATATTGTTTGAAATGGGTGGTGAAGAGATTACAGAAGAAATTGCTAAAGAAGCTATGCGCTTAGCCCAATATAAATTACCAGTTAAAACAAAATTTATCTCTAGTGATAAAAATCTAAGTAGTGATTCATCAGTAGAAACGAAGCTTGAGAAAGGATCAACAGAGGAGGTTAAAAAATGAAAAACTCTGAATCTATAAAAGAATTTAAAAAGTTGAATCTTTCTCAAATTAATGAAAAAATTGACCAATTACGTAAGGATCTCTTCGACTTGAGATTCAAACAAGCCACAAGACAGCTTAATGAAACTCATCAATTTAAAATCATCAAGAAACAAGTTGCACAATTACTTACTATTAGTAAAAGTCAATCCACTTCTCAAAAATCCGCTGATTAATTATTACTATGGCACTTAAAGAAAGAATTGGTACTGTTGTAAGCGACAAGATGGATAAGACTGTCGTAGTCGCTGTTGTCAATAGATATCCACATCCAACTTATAAAAAAATTGTAAGTAAAACTACCCGGTATAAGGCACATGATCCAGAAAATACTTGTGTTTTAGGTGATCGAGTTAAAATTAAAGAAACTAGACCACTAAGTGCTCACAAAAGATGGGCAATAGAGGAAATTCTAAACAAAACAATAAAAAATGAGGAGGATAAAAAATGATTCAACAGGAAACTTATTTAACTGTTGCTGATAACAGTGGGGCCAAAAGACTTCAATGTATAAGAGTTCTTGGTTCAAATAGAAGATATGCACATGTTGGAGATGTTGTAGTTGCATCAGTTAAAGATGCATTGCCAAATATGGGAGTTAAAAAATCAGATGTAGTTAAAGCAGTTATCGTCAGGACAAGACATACTTTAAGAAGAAATACAGGTAACTCTATACGTTTTGATGATAATGCAGCTGTTTTGATTAATGAAGATAAAAATCCAAAAGGTACAAGAGTCTTTGGTCCAGTAGCAAGGGAATTACGCGATAAGAATTTTACAAAGATTGTTTCTTTAGCTCCGGAGGTTATTTAAATGTTGGATTCACTTAAACAAAAGAAAAACTCCAAACGAATAAAAATGAGAATCAAAAAAGGTGACTTAGTAAAAGTTATTAATGGAAAAGAAAAGGGAAAAACTGGTGAAGTTTTAAAAACTATTCCTCTAGAAAATAGAGTTGTAGTAAAGGGTATAAATCTTAGAACAAAACATGTTAAACCTACTCAAGAAGGTGAAAGCGGGAGGATATTAACAGAAGAAGCATCATTACATGCTTCTAATGTAATGTTTTTTTCTAAGGATAAAAATCTAATAAGTAAAATAGAATTTTTTATTGATAAAGAAGGTGTTAAAAAAAGGAGATTAAAAAAAACTGGTGAACTAATTGATTAAATTTTTCATCAAAAACGAGATTTCAATTTTCTTATTACGCAATTCTGACAAAGACCAGAATTAATTCCAAAAATCATGACTCTTAAAACTCGCTACAAAGAAACAATAAGACCAAAGCTTTTAAAAGATCTTGGTCTTAAAAACATTCATCAAGTCCCAAAGGTTATTAAAGTTAACGTCAATAGAGGTCTTGGAGAAGCTGCTTCTAATTCAAAGGCTTTAGAAGCATCCTTAAACGAAATGGCAACTATTACTGGACAAAAAGCTTTAGTTACAAGATCTAAAAAAGCAATTGCAGGCTTTAAAATAAGGGAAGGTATGGCAATCGGTTGTACTGTTACCTTAAGGGGTGACAGAATGTATTCTTTTTTAGAAAGATTTATAAATCTAGCTTTACCAAGAATTAGAGATTTTAGAGGTGTTAATCCTAAAAGCTTTGATGGAAGAGGTAATTATACTTTAGGAGTTAAAGAACAATTGATATTCCCTGAAATCTCATTTGATAAAATTGATTCTATTAGAGGAATGGATATAACAATTGTCACCAGCGCCTCAACTGATCAAGAAGGTAAAGCTCTCCTGAAAGAGCTAGGAATGCCTTTTAGTAATTAACTACATAAACATGTCAAATCACGATCCTATTTCAGATATGCTTACTCGTATAAGAAATGCGAGTCAAAAAAAGCATACAACCACCGCCATCCCAGCTTCAAGAATGTCTCTTAGCATAGCTAAAGTACTCCAAAAAGAAGGTTTTATCGCTGACATTAATGAGGAAGGGGAAGGTTACAAATCTCAAATAGTTTTAGGTCTTAAATATAGTGGTAAAAATAGATTCCCTACTATCAGATCAATGCAAAGAGTAAGTAAGCCTGGATTGAGAGTTTATAAAAATACAAAGGGTTTACCAAAAGTTCTTGGGGGCCTTGGAGTTGCTATAGTATCAACCTCAAAGGGTGTAATGAGCGATCGTGATGCAAGGAAACAAGGCATCGGCGGCGAAGTTCTTTGTTATGTCTATTAAGGAGAATTAATTATGTCAAGAATAGGAAAATTTCCAGTACAAATACCTGAAAAGGTTTCTGTTGATATTAATGGATTAACTATTACTGTAAAGGGTCCAAAAGGTGAACTGATAAGACTTATGCCTGAAGGTGTGAATTTTGATCAAAAAGAAAATCAGATAGTTGTTACTCCAGCCACTACTAAAAGATATTCAAGGGAAAGGCATGGTCTTTGCAGAACATTGCTTTCTAATATGGTCCAGGGAGTTACTGAAGGCTTTTCAAAGAAATTAGAAATAGTAGGTGTTGGATCTAGAGCTCAAGTCAAAGGAAAAAATTTAGTAGTAAGTGCTGGATATAGTCATCCAGTAGAAATGACCCCCCCCGATGGTATAACATACAAGGTTGAAAGTAATACCAATGTAACTGTCTCTGGAATTGATAAAGAAATTGTTGGAAATGAAGCAGCAAAAATCAGATCAATAAGACCTCCAGAACCTTATAAAGGTAAAGGTATAAAATACCAAGATGAGCGAATCATCAGAAAAGCTGGTAAATCCGGCAAAAAATAATTGCTTTAAAAATCATGGCTAAACTTTCAAGGAAACTTCAAACCCAGAAACGTCATAAAAGATTAAGGAGGTACTTAATCGGTAATAAAACTCGCCCAAGATTAGCTGTTTTTCGCTCTAACAATCATATTTATGCTCAAGTTATTGATGACGATGCACAACAAACGATTTGTTCCGCATCTACTTTAGATAAAGAAATTAAGGAGGACTCAGATAAACTTTCTTCTAATTGCAGTTCATCTTTAATTGTAGGTAAGTTATTAGCTAAAAGAGCTATTAAAAAAGGTATTAAGCAAGTTATTTTTGATCGCGGAGGCAATCTTTACCATGGGAGGGTTAAAGCTCTTGCTGATGCGGCCCGTGATGCAGGCTTGAATTTCTAAATATTTATTTTTATCATGACAGACACTCCAACAAAACCTGAAAATCAGTCAAAGGCTGAAAATTCCCCTTCATCTAATCCTAATGAGCAGAGGAGAGGTAATCGTAATAATGATCGAAAAAGAAATAGAAGAGGTGATTCTAGAAATGAGAGAGATTCTGAGTGGCAAGAAAGAGTTGTTCAAATTAGAAGAGTATCTAAGACAGTAAAAGGTGGTAAAAAAATGAGTTTTAGAGCAATTGTTGTTGTTGGTAATGAAAAAGGGCAAGTAGGGGTAGGAGTGGGTAAGGCAGGAGATGTTATTGGGGCAGTAAGAAAAGGAGTCTCAGATGGCAAAAAACATCTTGTGAGAGTCCCTTTAACTCCAAATAATTCAATACCTACTTTATCTAAAGGTAGAGATGGAGCTGCTAATGTACTTATAAGACCCGCTGCACCTGGAACTGGTGTAATTGCTGGTGGATCAATTAGGACAGTTTTAGAATTAGCAGGTATAAAAAATGTCTTAGCTAAAAGATTGGGTAGTAAGACTCCCTTGAATAACGCTAGAGCTGCAATGGTCGCTCTTTCCCTATTACGAACACATAAATCTGCCTCTAGAGAGAGAGGAATTTCTCTTGAACAGCTTTACTCCTGAAAATTATGACTTCAAAATTAAATACACTAAAATCAAATATTGGTTCTAG
>QCUB01000027.1 GCA_003210895.1 Prochlorococcus sp. AG-676-M04 | reverse complement strand
TTTCCTGGTGGAGATATTGAATTCTTACATCCTAAAGATGGTGTATTCCCTGAAAAAGTTAATGAGGGTAGAGAGAAAGTGGGCCATAATCCAAGAAGAATAGGTGAGAATCCAAATCCTGCCGGGTTAAAATTTACAACTAAAGAAACTTTTGAATAAACTCTCAAAAGTTGATATAAAAGACAAATATAATTATAATTTGGGCTGACATTACAAGTATGATCAGTTCTCAAAAAGATAGTTTTTTTAAGGCTTATAAAGAAGGTAAAAATTTTATACCTATTTTAAAAACTTGGCCTGCAGATTTAGAGACTCCATTATCAACATGGCTTAAATTATCAAATAAAGACTCACATGGTGTCTTTCTTGAATCTGTTGAAGGAGGAGAAAATTTAGGAAGATGGAGCATTGTTGCTACTAATCCTCTATGGGAAGCAGTTTGTCATGGTGAAGAAACTATTAAAACTTGGAGCAATGGAAAAAGTGAAATATACAAAGGAGATCCTTTTAATTTGTTAAGAACTTGGACGGAAGAATATAAGTCATATAGTTTAAAAAATTTACCTTATGTCGGCCAGTTATATGGGTCTTGGGGTTATGAATTGATTAATCATGTCGAACCTAATGTGCCTATCAATCTTTTAGAAGAGAAAGAAATACCTGATGGATCTTGGATGTTTTTTGATCAATTAGTAATATTTGATCAAATGAAACGATGTATAACAGCGGTAGTATATGCTGATACTTCTGGAGTATCAGAGTCGGATATTGAAGAAATTTATCAAGATTCTATTTCTAAAATCAATAATATTCGAGGTTTAATGAAAGATCCAATTAAAGAAACAGAGGTTCTTAATTGGAATGATAATAAAGATTTAGATATTGAAATTTCAAGTAATTGGAATAAAAAAGAGTTTGAAGATGCAGTCGTCTCTGCTAAAGAGTATATAAGAAAAGGAGATATTTTCCAGATTGTTATTAGCCAAAAATTTCAAGCGAAAGTTAAAAGTGATCCATTTAATTTATATAGGAGTTTAAGGATGGTTAATCCTTCACCTTATATGGCTTTCTTTGATTTTGGATCATGGTATCTCATAGGTTCTAGTCCTGAAGTAATGGTTAAAGCAGAAAAAAATAAAAATAATCAAATTATTGCAAGCCTAAGACCGATAGCTGGAACCAGGCCTAGAGGTAAAGATGCGGAACAAGATATGAAATTTGAGAAAGATTTATTAAAAGATCCTAAAGAGATATCAGAACATGTAATGCTTATTGATCTTGGGAGAAACGATTTAGGAAGAGTATGTGAAACGGGTACTATAGAGGTCAAAGATTTGATGATAATTGAAAAGTATTCACACGTTATGCATATCGTAAGTGAAGTTGAGGGAGTTTTGAAAAGTAATCAAGGTGTTTGGGATTTACTTAAAGCATGCTTCCCTGCTGGTACAGTAACTGGGGCGCCAAAAATAAGAGCTATGCAACTAATTAAGAACTTTGAAAAAGATACTAGAGGACCATATGCGGGGGTTTATGGCTCTATAGACATAAATGGTGCGCTAAATACTGCAATAACTATAAGAACAATGATTGTTCAACCCTCAAAAGAAGGGGAATATAAGGTTTCTGTTCAGGCGGGTGCTGGGATAGTCGCAGATTCTACTCCTGCTAATGAATATCAAGAGACTATTAATAAAGCTAAAGGAATATTGATGGCATTGGCTTGTTTGGATAGATAAATGCATAATGATAATTTATTTAAAGGCTTTGAAGTAGAACTTTTTACTGGCTCTCAAAATAAACATGTTGGAGTATCTGATGATATAGAAAAAATATTTTCGAATTTTGTTAAAGAACCTGATAAAAGAAATGTTGAATATATTACAACTCCAGAGAAAGACTATATTAATAGCTATAAGAAATTATTAAAACCTAGAATAATCTTAAGGCAATGGTTGAATAAAAGAGATTTGACAATAATACCTTCATCAACATTATGTTTTAAACATGATAATCAGTTTCAACGGTCTGAGAAAAATAATGTTTATCATCAATTTATTCAAGATAATTACGGAATATCAATTGCTACTTCCAGTGTCCATATAAATATAGGTATTGATAGTTTAGATAAACTTTTTGCTGCTATTAGACTAGTGAGGTGCGAGGCTTCTTTGTTTCTATCAATCAGTGCAAGTTCTCCTTTTTTGAATAATAAACTTACTAATAATCATTCACAAAGATGGATTCAATTCCCTAAAACTCCAAATAATGTGCCATTTTTTAAAAATCATGATAATTACATAATATGGATTGAGGAAAATATGAAGAATGGGAATATGCAAAATATTAGACACTTTTGGTCTTCGATTCGCCCTAATGGCCCTAAACGGCCTCATGTTTTAGACCGTCTTGAATTAAGAATTTGTGATTACGTCTCTGATATTGATTTATTATTAGCAATAACTGCTTTACTCGAACTAAGAGTCATTCATCTATTCGAAAATATGAAGACTTTAGATCCCTTGATTACAAGTCAGTTTTCTATGGATCAATTAACAAAAATATGTGATCAAAACGAAATTAAAGCGGCAAAAAATAGTTTAGATGCTGAATTAATTCATTGGAGAGATGGGAAGAAAGTGATCTGTAGAGAGTGGATAAAAAATTTATTAGGGGATTTATCTTTAATTTCCGAAAAGTTAGAGATGAAGCATCTTTTGAAACCTATTTATGAAGTTCTTGAGGATGGAAATCAATCTATGAAATGGATAAAACAATACAAAGCAGGATTGTCTATTGAGGATATTATGAAACATGCTACACAGGATATGATTAAAAGTGAAGAAGAAAGTATTTTATAATTTAAACAAATATTTGATCCCAATATATTCACTTATGACATAATAATTATATGGAATCTATGAAACAGTTTAAAAATAATAATGTGGATCTTATAAGTAACAATGATCCGTTGGATAAAAATCGTGCATTGATTGAAGATTTATGGGAATCTGTACTAAGGGAAGAATGTCCAGATGATCAAGCAAATCGTTTAATTCAGCTGAAAGAATTAAGTTATTCCAATCAAGTTGAAGAAGATAGTTCAAAAACTTTTAAAAACGAAATAGTTGATATTGTTAATTCTATGGATTTAGCTGAATCAATTTCTGCAGCTAGAGCTTTTTCATTATATTTTCAACTAGTTAATATTTTGGAGCAAAGAGTTGAGGAAGATAGATATATCCAAAGCTTTACTAACCAGAATGTTCAGAAATCTCATGATAATCTCGATCCATTTGCACCAGCTTTAGCAAGGCAAAATGCTCCCGTAACATTTAGAGAATTATTTTATAGGCTTAGAAGATTAAATGTTCCTCCAGGTAAATTAGAGGAATTATTGCAAGAAATGGATATTCGCTTAGTTTTTACTGCTCACCCTACGGAGATAGTGAGACATACAATTAGGCACAAGCAAACTAGAGTAGCTAACTTGCTAAAAAAAATACAGGTTGAAAAAATTTTAACAGTTGAAGATATTAAATATCTCAAAATACAATTAAAAGAGGAGATCAGATTATGGTGGAGAACAGATGAATTGCATCAATTCAAACCATCAGTAATTGACGAAGTTGATTATTCCCTGCATTATTTTCAACAAGTTCTCTTTAACGCAATGCCCCAGTTGAGAGGAAGAATCGCTTCAGCTCTCACAGAAAATTATCCTGATGTAGAGATGCCAACTGAATCTTTTTGTACATTTGGATCTTGGGTAGGCTCCGATAGGGATGGGAATCCATCAGTTACTCCAGAAATAACTTGGCGTACAGCCTGTTATCAAAGGAAATTAATGTTAGAAAGGTATATTACTGCGACGTCCAATCTTAGAGATCAATTAAGTGTCTCAATGCAATGGAGCCAAGTTAGTTCATCCCTTTTGGAATCACTAGAAACAGATAGGGTTAAATTTCCTGAAATTTATGAAGCCAGAGCAACAAGATACAGGTCAGAGCCTTATAGATTAAAATTGAGTTATATTCTAGAAAAATTAAAATTAACGCAAGAACGCAATAATCTACTAGCAGAAGGAGGTTGGAAATTTTCTTTAGAACGAGAATCAGATTCTAAGAATTTGGAGTTAGTTGAAAAATTACATTACAGGTCTGTTGATGAATTTACTTATGATCTCGAATTAATTAAAAATAGTCTTAATAGTACAGATTTAACTTGCGAGGCGGTAAATAAATTATTAACTCAGGTTCATATTTTTGGTTTTTCTTTAGCAAGTTTGGATATACGTCAGGAAAGCACTAGACATAGCGATGCAATACAAGAATTAACTAATTACCTTGAATTGTCTAAACAATATGAAGAAATGTCCGAAAAAGAGAGAATGCAATGGCTTATAGATGAATTAAATACAAAAAGACCTTTAATTCCATCTGAAGTTAGTTGGAATAAAAGTACTGAAGAAACTTTTTCCGTTTTCAAAATGGTCAAAAGATTGCAAGAAGAGTTTGGCAGCCGTATTTGTCATTCATATGTTATTTCAATGAGTCATAGCGCTTCTGATTTACTTGAAGTCCTTCTTCTCGCGAAAGAGATGGGACTTATTGATCAAAATTCCGAAAAGTCTAAATTACTAGTTGTTCCTCTTTTTGAAACTGTTGAGGATCTTCAAAGAGCTCCCGAAGTAATGGAGCAATTATTTCAATTAGATTTTTATAAATCATTATTACCAAAAGTTGGAGAAAGTTTTAAACCTCTTCAAGAGTTAATGTTAGGTTATTCTGATAGTAATAAAGATTCAGGATTCTTATCTAGCAATTGGGAAATTCATAGAGCACAAATTGCTCTTCAAAACATTTCAAGCAAAAATAATATACTTTTAAGGCTTTTTCATGGTAGAGGAGGTTCAGTAGGGAGAGGAGGGGGTCCTGCTTATCAAGCTATATTGGCTCAACCAAGCGGTACACTCAAAGGCAGAATTAAAATTACAGAACAAGGAGAAGTTTTAGCTTCTAAATATAGCCTTCCTGAGTTGGCTTTATATAATTTGGAGACTATCACAACAGCAGTTATTCAGAATAGCTTAGTTAATAATAGACTTGATGCAACCCCAGAATGGAACGATTTAATGACTAGGTTGGCAGAAACATCAAGAATACAATATAGAAAATTAGTACACGAGAATCCTAACTTGCTAACTTTTTTTCAAGAGGTAACACCAATAGAGGAAATTAGTAAATTGCAAATATCAAGTAGGCCTGCAAGAAGAAAAAAAGGTGCAAAGGATTTATCAAGTTTAAGAGCTATTCCCTGGGTTTTTGGATGGACACAGAGTAGATTTCTTTTGCCAAGTTGGTTTGGAGTGGGTACGGCTTTATCCGTTGAATTAAAATCAGATCCTGAACAAATTGAATTACTAAGAGTGCTACATCAAAGATGGCCTTTTTTTAGGATGCTCATATCTAAGGTAGAAATGACATTATCTAAAGTTGATTTAGAAGTTGCAAAATATTATGTTGATACACTTGGGAGTAAAAAAAATTCAAAGTCTTTTGAAGAGATTTTTGATGTTATTTCTAAAGAATATAGCCTCACAAAATCTCTAGTCCTTGAAATAACTGGTAAAAATAAGCTTCTTGAGTCTGATAGAGATTTGAGAACATCTGTTAACTTAAGAAATAAAACGATAATCCCTTTAGGATTTTTGCAAGTTTCGCTTTTAAGAAGATTGCGAGATCAAACAAGACAACCTCCAATTAGTGAGTTTCTTAATGATAGTAATGAATCAAAGAGAGCTTACAGTCGGAGTGAATTATTAAGAGGAGCACTTTTGACAATTAACGGAATCGCCGCAGGAATGAGAAATACAGGATAATCGTTGCAATATTTTTCCACAAAAAAACTAATTCTTCCAGAAGGTTATTTTATCAATTCTTCACAAGTTCCAACTGCTAAAGATTTAAATCGACTCTTATTAAATTGTGGTTGTGAGTCTTTCCCTATGAAAAAGTTATCTCTTGCTATGAAAAATAGCAATTTCTTCTTTACGATCCAAAACGAATCCAACAATAAGCTTTATGGTTTTGTAAGGGTTACATCAGATAAAGGACTGAATGCTAACTTATGGAATCTCAGTGCTGAGCAAGGCAATAATCAAAATCTTTTTTATTCAGTTCTTCTTAAAGTGACTCTTGAAAAAATCAATAGGGAAATGCCTGGATGTAGTATCTCTGTCCAAGCTCCAATATCTTCATTTAACAGTTTAGAGGAAAGTGGATTTATTTTAGATCCAAATGGAATTAGAGTTATGAGTTATAAACTTTAAATATTTAATTACGAGCATGGAGGGAGTCGAACCCCCGACAATCAGAACCGGAATCTGATGCTCTATCCAACTGAGCTACATGCCCTTAATTTTTCAATTTCTTTAGAGAAATTCTAAATACTTTAAATTTAGCTAATTTAATTAAGGAATGCATTAAAAAAATTTTTTTAAATAACTTAAAAATAAATAATTTTCGAAACCATAAAAGTTTTGAGATTGATCTTCATGAGCAAAGAGCTATTGTTCTTGGTTGTAATGGTATTGGTAAATCAAATTTACTTGAATCAGTCGAATTTCTTAGTCAATTAAGGTCTAGTAGGGCATTAAGTGATAAAGATTTAATAGAAAACGATAGTGATATGGCTTCTATTTATGGTCAAATTGATTTCACTGATGACTTGAAAGTAAATTTATTTAGGAAGGGAGCTAAAAAGATTTATGTCAATGATTCTTTATTGAAAAAACAGAGTGAAATAAAAAATTATATTAGGAGTGTATGTTTCTGTTCAAATGACATTAACATTGTTAGAAGTGAACCTGGTTACAGAAGAACTTGGATCGATAAAGTTGTTTCTCAGCTTGAACCGATATATACTGATTTGATTTATAGATTTAATCGACTTTTAAAACAACGAAGTCATTTTTGGCGTTCAGAAAGCTTTCAAAAAGATCAATCTTCAGAAGTAATTGAAAGTTTTGATATTCAAATGTCATTAATTAGTACAAGAATTTTTAGACGTAGGAGGAGAGCGCTATCAAGAATTAGACCATATGTTGAATATTGGCATAATCATTTAAGTAAATCCAAAGAGCAAATCGGTATAAATTATCTTTCTGGTTTAGAAAACATAAATAAACAAGAAGAAGAAGAAAGAGTAATAAGTAATAAAATTTTGGAACAATTACAAAAGCAGAGGTCAATAGAGGCTTTAACAGGTAAATGTAATTTTGGTCCTCATCGGGATGATATTGAATTTCTTATTAATGACATTTCTATAAGAAAATATGGTTCATCTGGTCAGCAAAGGACTTTTATTTTGGCTCTAAAAATGGCTGAACTCGATTTATTGCGTAACATGATCAGTCTGGCTCCTCTTCTTATATTGGATGATGTCTTAGCTGAACTTGATATCACTAGACAAAATTTGTTATTGAATTCGGTAGGGAAAGATAGTCAATGTTTTATAAGTGCGACTCATTTAGATAAATTCAATCAATCTTTCTTAAGCTCTTCGCAAATGATTCATTTATAATTAAAAATATTGTAGTTTTAGTTAATTTAAAATTCATTAATGGAAGTTCCAAAAAAAAATAAAACTTTTGAAGAATTAAATGATGAGAAGAAATTATTTTATAAAAGTACGCATTTTTTGTTGGAACTTTATAGATGCAATTATGAAAAATTAAATGATGAATCTTTTTTGCGTTGTACATTAAATAATGCTGCCAAACTAGCTAATGCAAAAGTTTTAAATCTTATAAGTAATAAATTTGAACCTCAGGGTGTTACAGCAATTGCTTTACTCGCTGAATCTCATCTTTCAATACATACATGGCCTGAAGAGCATTATTCTGCAGTTGATATTTTTACATGTGGCCAAAACATGAAGCCAGATATATCTTGTCAGTATTTAATTCAAGCTTTGATGGCTAAAGAACATCTCTTGCGTGTAATTTATAGAAATCCTCCTTTAAAAATATATAATAAAATAAAATAATAAATTAAATTATGAAATTTATCGATTTAATTTACCGCTGATTAAACCTTCTAGATCTAGGCTTGTGCAATTGAATCCCAGGTCAGAGAAATAGTTAACTAATTTATTAAAATCATATTTTTCACAGAATATTTTTAATTCATTTGTGGGAATTTCTATTCTCGCTGTTGAACCATGACATCTAACTCTCACTTCTGATATACCTCCTTTTTTTATATATTCTTCGGCTTTTTCTACCATTTTTAGTCTTTCATTTGTTATCTCATAGCCATAAGGAAATCTAGATGATAAACAAGGTTGAGCGGGTTTATCCCACCATGGGAAACCTAATGCTCTCGAAATATCTCTTATATCTTTTTTTGTAAACTTAAATTTTGCCAAGGGAGATATAACTCCTGCTTCTTTGGCAGCTTGAATCCCAGGCCTGTAATCGTTGAGATCATCAAAATTTACTCCATCGCAGACATTACTGTAATTAAGATTTTGAGATAAATATGTAGTGTGTTTGTGTAGTTCTTTTTTGCATGCAAAACATCTGTTTTTAGGATTTTGAGTATAACTTGATTGATCTAATTCTGATGTCTTTATTTCTAAATGTTGTATGCCAATCCACCTTGCTTGACTTTTTGCTTCATCAAGTAATTTTTTAGCTAATGCAGGGGAAACACCTGTAATGGCAATCGCTTTTCTTCCTAATTGCTCGAATGCTAAAGAGGCTACCAAAGTACTATCTACCCCTCCTGAATAAGCCACACAAACACTATTGAGATTCTTTATAAAATTTCTTATTACTTTGAGTTTTTCATTTTGTTCATAAGAAAGAATTTCAAGTTGATAGAACATATTAATATTTTTAAAATTTAAGTAAGATATTGATAGGTTATATTTATTATTAAATTTTTAATAATATTATTAACTATACTCTAGATTAAATTTACTTACCTTTTCCCAATTGACAAATACTAGTAGAAATAGAGGTATTGGAATTGTTACTGCAAGTGACAGTCAAGAAAGATCTAAAGGTCAATTACATATTTATGATGGAGAAGGAAAAGGTAAAAGTCAGGCTGCTTTAGGTGTAGTACTCAGGACAATAGGATTAGGAATTTGCGAAAAGAAACAGTCAAGAGTTCTATTGCTTAGATTCTTAAAAGGCCCTGAGAGGTCTTATGATGAAGACTCCGCAATAGAAGCATTACAAAGAGGGTTCCCACACTTAATTGACCATGTAAGGACAGGGAGATCTGAATTTTTTAATGCTGAACAAGTTACAAAATCTGATATTACTGAGGCTGAGAGAGGTTGGAATATTGCTAAAGGAGCCATTGCCAGTTCCCTTTATTCAGTGGTTGTTCTTGATGAATTGAATCCGGTCTTAGATTTAGGGATGCTTAATATTGAGGATGTAGTTAATTCTCTTCAAAATCGACCTGATGGTTTAGAGATAATAATCACAGGTAGGGCAGCACCTTCTTCATTGATAAGAATATCTCAACTTCATTCAGAAATGAGACCTCGTTTAAGAGGGGATTCACATAAATCTCAAAGAAAAATAAATAATTTTGGTGGAATTGAAGTTTACACTGGTGAGGGAAAAGGTAAATCCACCAGTGCACTGGGTAAAGCACTTCAAGCTATTGGTAAAGGCATATCTCAAGATAAGAGTCATAGAGTTTTAATATTGCAATGGCTAAAAGGTGGTAATGGTTACACCGAAGATGCTGCCATCGAAGCTTTGAGAGAGAGTTATCCACATTTAGTGGACCACCTACGTTCTGGTAGAGATGCCATAGTCTGGAGGGGTCAGCAACAGCCAATTGATTATGTTGAAGCTGAACGAGCCTGGGAAATTGCTAAAGCGGCTATTCTTAGTGGTTTATATAAAACTATAATTTTGGACGAGCTAAATCCAACTGTTGATTTAGAACTTTTACCAGTTGAATCTATATATCAAACTCTTATAAAAAAACCAGCAGATACAGAAGTTGTTATTACTGGGAGATGTAAAAACGAACCTTCATACTTTGAACTGGCCGATGTCTACTCTGAAATGGTTTGTCATAAGCATTATGCGAATGTTGGAGTTGATTTAAAAAGAGGGGTGGATTATTGAATTCACTTCAAAGAGTTAACTTTATGTTATTTGATTAATTTTTTTAATTCCACCCTCTATTGATGTTGATGATATCTTGAATTTCATCAAAATCTTTGAAGCTTTTTCTGAACGCTTTCCTAATTGGCATAATAAGAAAATTTCTTTACCCAAACTTTCTCGTTGAATAAATTCAAGGTAAGATTTTTGTTCTATTTTGTTGAGTGGTATAGATATCGAACCTCTCAGAGAAGATTTATTAAATTCTTCATTTTCTCTAACGTCAATTAGAAGTATTTTATTAAAGTTTGCTTTATACAAAGTATCAAATTCTTTAGCATTTATTTTATTGATCTTAATATTATTTAGACATCCTAAATCTTTATAAAAATTTTCAAACTGAGAAAGGTTTTTAATTTTTTTATTTAACTTATCAGCTTTTAAATTTAATGTTTTTATATTCATATTAAGCAGGTCAAAAATCATAATTTTCCCATCAAGAATCTCCCCTTTTTTTATAATAATTTTTAATATCTCATTTACTTGTAAAACCCCTATCAGACCAGTTGAAACTCCTACAACCCCAAACTCTTCACAACTTGGAGCACTATTTTTAGCTGGAGACTCTGGTAGTAGGTCTCTTAAATTAGGACTATTGTTATTTAAATTAAAAACACTTATTTGGCCTTCAAATCCTTGAACACTTCCAAAAACTAAAGTCTTATTAAGTATTAAGCAAGCATCGTTTATTAAATATCGAGTACCAAAGTTATCTGAACAATCACAAATAATATCAAACTCTTTAATTATTTCAAGAATATTCTTTGAGTTAATTCTTTCATAGAATGTTATTACTTCAACATTAGGATTAAATCTTTTAATTCTTTCTCTGGCAGAATCAATTTTAAAATTTCCAACCGTATTTGTATCATGAATAATTTGTCTTTGTAGATTTGACTTCTCAACTTGATCATTATCAACTATTCCAATTCTTCCAATTCCTGCAGCGGCAAGATAAAGCAAAACTGAAGATCCCAATCCTCCTGCTCCAATGCATATAACTGAACTTTTTTTAAGTTTTAATTGCCCTTTAAAGCCTATTTCTTTCAGTGTTAAATGTTTTTTGTATCTTTCTTCTTCATCTGTAGATAAGAAATCACTTTTTTGATCAGTTGATATTGTCATTCTTTTTTTCAAATAAATAATCTATGAAAATATAATAATTTATAAAATACTTTTAGCGTTTTTATTTTTTTCTGTTGATGAAGTTTTTTAAAGTTTTTTTGTTAGAACAAGACTATATTGTGAAGTTTTTGTAAATCAAATTTGGGGTGAAATATCTTAAGAATGTATTAATAGCAATACCTCTTCCACAATACAAAATGTTTCGGTTCGGAATTATGCATAACAAAAAGGTAGTCAACAGACAATTTTTCCGATACTGTCTGGTTCATATATTAAGTTGACTGAATTCATGAGTGATAACACTCCTGAGTCAAATCAAGACTCCGGCTCCGATACAAACTCTGAAAATAAAAGCTTTTCAGAGAAGTATTCTGATGTAATGGGAAAAATCAATGAAACACTTGGAACTATTGATTGGACCCAAATGGGAAAATATGGTAAAGCAGCTGGCATAATCGCTGTTGTGGTTATCGCTCAAATAATAATTAAAGTTGTTATTGACACGATTAATTTTTTCCCAATTCTACCAGGCCTACTAGAACTACTTGGTGTAGTAGTAGTAGGTCAATGGAGTTGGCAAAATCTTCGTACAAGTGAAAATCGTGAAGCAGTTTTAGAAAAGGTACAAAATCTGAAAAAAACGTATCTAGGATAAATTTAGTTTACATACTCAATATATTCTGGATATAATTTTTGACTTGTTGACGATATGAACCTCCAAACATATTGGCATGATTTAATATGTGATAAAAATTATAAATAATTTCTCTTCTTTCAAATCCTTTTTTTATAGGAACAACTTTGTAATAATTTTCATAAAATTCACTTCGGAATTTACCAAATAATTTAGTCATAGCAATATCTACTTCACAATCTGCCCACCAAGATGCAGGGTCAAATATCACACCTTTATTCATTTTGTTTACTCCTACATTCCCCGACCATAAATCTCCATGAACAAGGGAGTTTAGTGGTTCATGTTTATATAGTTCCACTTCAATTTTTGACTTTATTTTATTTTTAATATCACTTTCTAAAAAATTTTTTTCTAAATTAGTAAGTTGAGGTTCAATTCTTAAATTAATAAAACATTTAATCCAATTTTTTTCCCACCCTTTTACCTGTTTTGTTGTTCCAATATAACCATTCATAGGAAAGCCAAAACTCTTTGGATTGAATTTATTTGATTCAATATGCATTTCTCCTAAACCTTTTCCTAATTTCTGCTGATCAATATTATTCATATCTATCCATTCCAGTATTAAAAGTTCTACATCTTGAACTTCTAGGTAGGAAATGGTTTGAGGAACAACTAAGTTTTCATAATTGATAAATTTTTGTAGATTCTTTAGACAAGATTCTTCAAATTTAAGAAATTTTACTTTTCTTTCATTTCTTTTAAGAAAGAATTTGGTGTTCTTAAATTCAATTTGCCACGACTTATGAATATCTCCCCCAAAAACTTGTTTTATACTTTTTGGTGATCCTTCTCCTAATTGATTGCAAATTTCGCTAACTTCGATATAAGGTATTTTTTGCATTTTAATGTCTAAGACTGAAATTGTTGTAATTGGTGCTGGTATAGCGGGACTAACCTCTGCAGCAATTTTATCAAAATTAGGGCTTTCAGTTACTTTGATTGAATCACATACTCAATCAGGAGGTTGTGCGGGAACTTTTAAAAGAAAAAAATATATTTTTGATGTTGGAGCGACACAAGTAGCAGGATTGGAAGAAGGCGGAATACACTCTAAAATCTTTAAGTTTCTAGATGTACCTGTTCCTGAAGCCTCTATTTTAAATCCAGCTTGTATTGTTGATTTAAATGATGGAAGTAAGCCAATACCAATTTGGTATGATAAAAATGAGTGGATTAAAGAAAGGGAGATGCAGTTTCCAGGTAGTCGTAAATTTTGGCAACTATGTAATTTAATTCATCAAAGTAATTGGACTTTTGCTAATAACAATCCTGTCTTACCAATTAAAAATTTATGGGATTTTTCACAACTTATGAAAGCTTTAGTTCCGACGAATCTGGTAACAGGAATATTGCTTAAATCTACTATGTTTGATCTTTTACGTATTTGTGGATTGTCTAATGATCAGAGATTAGTTAAGTTTCTTAATTTGCAATTAAAACTTTACTCACAAGAAGATGTTTATAAAACTGCAGCTCTTTATGGTTCTACAGTTTTGCAAATGTGTCAACAACCACATGGCCTGTGGCATTTAAAAAAGTCAATGCAGGTTTTAAGTGACGCTTTAGAAGATTCATTAAAAAAAACAGGAGTTAATATTGTTTTCGGGCAAAAAGTAAATTCCATCACTTTTGACGATGTAAAAAAGATTTGGAAAGTTGGTGCAAAATCTAAGCAAGAAAATGTAGATTACTACGCAGATGATGTAATTTATACACCTCCTCCTCAATCTCTTTTGAATAATCTAGAACATTCTCTAGTTAGAAATCATAATTACAAAAATAGAATTCAAGGTCTTCCTGATCCAAGTGGAGCTTTGGTCTTTTATTCAGCTTTAAAAAAAGATCACCTTAAATCAATATCTTCAAATCATTATCAAATTGTATCTAATAAATTGGGATCACTTTTTGTGTCGATCAGTGAGGACGGAGATGGAAGAGCTCCAAGGGGAGAGATTACATTAATAGCAAGTCTTTTTACTAAAACGATTGACTGGTTTAATTTAGATAAAAATGAATATATTAAGAAAAAAAAGGTTTATCTCCAAAACATATCTATTGCACTAGAAAATCAATTTGATATTGCTTCTGAAAATTGGCTTCATAAGGAATTGGCGACTCCTTTGGGATTTGAGAGATGGACTAATAGGCCAAATGGAATAGTAGGTGGTCTAGGTCAAAATCCTGATATCTTTGGATTATTTGGGCTATCAAGTAGAACACCTTTTCAAGGTTTATGGTTATGTGGCGATTCTATTTATCCAGGAGAAGGAACAGCTGGTGTCAGTCAGTCAGCATTAATGGTTTCAAGGCAAATATTAGCTTCTAAAGGAATCAATGATTTTTATTTATGAGATTTTCAATTTATAAAATTTGATCTTATTTTCTTCGCTGTTGTAAGTTTTTTAGACAGTAATTCCCAATCTTTGTTTTTTATTATCCCTTCAATTTCATTAATATTATTTTTAAATTCTTTAATTGCCTTCAAGATATTGATCTGATTATTCATAGCCAAATCTAACCCCAAATTTTGATTACCACCTCCAACCCTTGTTGTATCAGCGAATCCAGTAGCGGCAAGTTTTTGAGTAAGATCTAATAGAGATTTATTTTTCTCTGTATTAGCAGTATTTATTAATGAAGAAGCAATGAATATCGGTAAATGAGATACTAAAGAAACGGCTTCATCATGTTCTTTTGGTGATGCTTTAAAGATTTCGCATTGCATAGAAGTTATTAAATTACTTAGAGTTTTTAATGCATATGAATTGGTATTAGAAGTAGGAGTAATAATCCATTTTGCATTTTCTAATAAATTTTCGAAACCTGAATTAACTCCTTTTTCTTCTGTGCCTGCCATTGGATGTGATCCAATAAATAATGGATGTATCTTTTCCCAAATGTTAATTATTGGCTCTTTTATAGAACCAACATCGGTTACTATCGCATTTTTTGGAATCGCACTTATTAGATTTTTGGAAGGATGGATTAAATCTTTAATAGGTAATGCCAATATTATTAGAGAACATTCCTTTAAAATACTTAAATCGCAGCTTACAAAATTTGCGAGATTTCTCTCCATTGCTTTTTTTTCATTGAAATTATTATTCGTGACCCCATAAATAGTGTGGTTTAATCTTTGGAGTTTTAATCCTATTGAACCGCCAATCAGTCCTAGTCCTACAATTCCAATATTCATTGATTTATTAATTTAAGGCCTTTTATATTGATACCAATTTTTTGTATATTAGGAGCATGTTTTTTCTTCTTTGGACATTACTAAAATTATATAATGCTTGAGATTTTAAGTCATCAATACTTAAAAAGATTTATTAGATCCCATCATATAGATTGGGATCATATTTATTCTTTTGGACGAATAATTTCAAAGTGTCTTCAAACAAATGAAACTTATCTAATTAAT
>QCUB01000026.1 GCA_003210895.1 Prochlorococcus sp. AG-676-M04 | reverse complement strand
CCACAGATCTAGTAAAAGAGTTTTCTTCTTTTAAAATTGCAAGTTTTGTTGTTACTGACATAAATACTGATGGAACCTTGGAAGGAACAAATGAAGTTTTTATAAAAAGAATTCTTGAAATTACTGATATTCCTGTCATTGCATCAGGAGGTGTAGGTTCAATTACTGATTTATTATCATTAACAAAATTAGAAAACTCTGGATTATGTGGAGTAATAGTAGGTAAAGCTCTTTATGAAAATAAATTCACAATCTTTGAAGCAAATAATATACTTTCTCAAGAAAGAATAAACGATATTCCAATTAATAAAGACTACTACGCTTAAAACACCCAGTAAATATTTATATAGCACTGGTTTTTACCAATTTTGTTAGTTAATTTTGTAATAGAAGTAAAGTTTTAACATTGGAATTAATTAAGAAAAAATCAATCCTAATTATTGCTCCAAGCTTAATTGCTGAATCTTTATCATTAAAATTAACTTCATTAGACAATAATTTAAACATTACACTCGAAAGTGGCAGTAAAATTTTAAATCCAGATTTAATAATATGGAATATACTTAATTACCAATCTGAAGATCTCATAAGATTGGAATTAGTAAAATTAAAAGAAAGATGGGATGAATCAAAAATTCTGGTAATTTTTTCAGGTGATCTTATAAATAAAACAAAAGTAACTCCCTCTTTAAATAGCGAAGGTTTACTTTTAAACCCAAGTGTTGATAAAGTTCTTGAATCCATAAATATCATTTTAGAGGGAGGAAGAGTCTTTGACCTAGAAAATAATCCCTCTGTAGTTATTAAAAAAGAAAAAGAACTTACTTTTAATCAAAAATTATTATCATCTGGTCTCAAGCAAATTGATAACGAGATAAATTATATTTTTAAATATGTTAATTCTGACTCAACTCCTGAATTTTATAAATTCATTTTAAAGGGAAGATTAAGAGAACTTATAACTGCCAAATCCTTTCTTATTTTCTTATGGGGGAATTCATTAGATCTGTATTCAGAGGCTATTTACACTGAGAACCAAAACAATATAGAAAATAAAACTACTAATACTATCTTTATCAAAGATAAAAATACATTAGAAATTTGGGATTTAATTCTTAAACGTCTTAGTAAAAGATATAATTCAGCCAATTTTGATGTTGAATTTAATAATTCATCTATCATTTTGTCAGGAATAAAAAAAGAATTTATTTCCCGTCTAATATGCAAAATGCTTTATGAACTTGATAATTTAATAAAAAATATAAAAGAAACCTATAAAGAAAAAGATTATAAAGAGGATTTCAATTCTCTTATTGAAGAACTAAGGCTTAATACTATTTCAAATATAACTGAAAGCTATTTTAGAGTTAAGAAAAATGGAGAGTCCATATCTATCAATGAATATATTTATAAAGAAGTAACTTGCAATGAAAGAGATAGAGAGTCTCATGAATCTATAATGTTTATAGATCCAATAATAAAAAATGAACCCATTGATTATGATGGCAAACTTTTACCTTTGTATGAGACAGAATCATTTATAGTACTAGAAAATATAGTATCTAATTGGGTAATCAGAAATTGTAATTTATTAGCCTCTGAAATATTTAATATTTGTTCAAGTTGGCCGGAATTAAGAACGATACTTATAAATCCGCAATTGCAGTCCACAAGATCATTCGAAAGATTTAGAAATAATATAAATAACTACAATAGATGGCATGAAAATATCTACATGCCAATATATTTATATGAAAGTAAACGTGAATATATTGATATAATTGATTCTAAATTTACGAGATACTATAAAAATGAGAATAGAGAAAAAGAGCTGAAAAATTTAGAATGGTTTCAAAAACAAGTTACTTTATTAGTTGAAATTAGAGATGCAATAGCTCCACAATTAGAAATTGCAGTAAAATATATTGGTAACCTTTTCGTGAATTTCTTAACAAAAGTAGTTGGCAAAGCTATTGGATTAGTTGGGAAAGGCATCTTACAAGGTTTAGGCAGATCTAGTACCAAATAAAATATCAACCTTTAATGAAGTTATTTCAATCAATAATTATCCTATTAATCATTTTTACTTCTTGTCCTGCTAATGCAAGTAGAAATAGTAATAGTTACGACGGCAATATTTTTCCAATATATGCAGGGAATGGAGCAATAGTTCCTTCTCAAACCACACTCGAAGAATCCTTAAAAAACGGAAGGGTATCTGTTTTATTTTTTTATCTTGACGATAGTTCTGATAGTAAAGCTATGGCTCCAGTAATTTCAGGTTTAGATTTAATTTGGAGAAATAATATTGACTTAATTGCTCTAACTACAGATGAATTACAAAGCGATACATCAGGATCAGACTCAAATAAACCTAATTACTATTGGAATGGTTTAATTCCTCAGACTATAATTTTGGATAGCACTGGGGAAGTTAAATTTGATGAAAATGGGATGGTTAATATTGATGATTTGAATAAAATTATTGGAGAATTAAAAGGAATTGATATAAACGATTCTACCTTTTCAGTTGAAAGCTTTAACGAATACAACAGTACAATTTCTGAAAAAAAATGATCTCTAGTGAGTTTTTGAAATAAAAATCATATGATTATTCTAAATTTATTATTCATATTTTTATTTTTAATAATTTGTTCAGATTTGTATTTGAATTTCTTACCAAAAACAAGTTTGGTTTTAGAACCTATAGATTATAAATTAAGAAAAAAAGACAATAATAGTGAAGTGGTTATTGATTTAAAAATAATCAATAAAAGTAAATCTAAAGAAACTATGGTTTCTAATCTATATCTAGATTTAGATTTTTTTAAAAATAAAAATAATCAATTTATTAAAGAATTAGATTATGAGGAAACTATTTATATTTATTCTGGATCTATAAAAAAAAATATAAATAATTATTGGCCAACCACGATTATAAAATCAAACTCAGAAATTTTAATACAAGTAATTTTAAAATTTAAAAATAGTGATTTTAAAAACAAAATCAAATATATATGGTTAAAAGTGTTTTGGGATAATTACGGTCATTTTGGAATAACTAAAAAACAAGATGGTTTATTAGTGAATTTGAATCGTCATTATCAAAACAAAAAAGAACTGATACAAATTCCTTTAAATCAAGGTTACAAAGCTATAGCGGTTAAAACTGATTTGCTCGGATCCTTTGATAATCCCATAAAAACTGTTATGAATTACTGTAAGGATGTCACAAGAAAAAATGATATTTTAACTATAGGGGAATCTCCTTTAGCAATCATGCAAGGAAGGTATATAGCTCCTCAAAACCTAGAATATAATATCTTTTCTAAAATATTATGTTATTTTTTTCATCCAACAAGTAGTCTTGCAACCGCTTGTGGGATGCAATTACTAATCGATAAAATAGGTGTTACTAGAGTAACTTTTTCCTTGATTTTAGGATTTATATTTAAATGTATTGGAATTAAAGGGATATTTTATAGATTAACCGGTTTTGAATCTTCACTAATTGATGATATTAGTGGAACAGTTATTCCGTATGATAAAAGCATAGTTATGGGTCCAATAAATACGAAAATGTTTTGTGATAAATTATCAAAACAGCTTGAAGTAGAAGTAGCAGTAGTTGATGTTAATGATCTTGGTGGTGTAAAAATATTAGCTAGTTCAAATGATTCAGTGAATAATATACTAAAAGAAATCTTAAAGGTTAATCCAGCAGGCAATTCTGATGAAAAAACGCCTATAGTATTAATAAGAAATAATGAATAAATGAAACAAGATTTAAATCATGTTTTAAATTCTAATAATGAACCAAAGGTTAGCTTTGAGGAACTTCATATTCGTCATTTAAACCTATTAATGGATTTAAGAGGTGATAAGTTAAATAATTGGTTTTTAAAAATGGCAATTATAAACACTTTTGACGACTTAAAGATTTTTTTAAACCATCTAAAAAAAAATAAGCATAAATGCATAATTGCAATAGAAGAAAAAAAAATTATAGGTTATTTAAATATATTTCCTTTAAACGATAAGGGTAACTGTTTAAGGATATCCAAGCCTAATCTAATTAATATAAAATCCTCTATCTCCGAAAAAGACTTGACACTGGGATTGATAAAGAAATCAATCTCTATTACAGATATAAAAACATCAAGTTGGGTAATTAATTCTGACATAGCTAATAATCATCTTATTTCAAGCGCAAGAGAATTAGGCTTTCAACCCCTAGAAAAGGTAAAACTTTGGAGTAAAAATAATATTAAAAAGTCCATTAAACAAACAATTGAAAATTCTTATTCAATTGATGAATTTCAAGAAATTAACAAATTTAATTTGATAAATGTACTTAATTTTATTCGTTCAAATCAATCACCTTTAACAAGAGAAATATTGGATCTTGATCAAAAAGATATTTCCAATAGAAATGATTTAAATAGCGGTGTAATAATTTATAAAAATACGGTTTTATGCACAATTTTAAATGATATAAATTTTCAAGATAGTAAAATCTATACATTAACAATTGGTAGAAGTTGGGACCATAGATTAAATCCTATTTTAAAAGATATTCTAAATAAATTTTTTGAAAAATCTCCTTATTCTATAATTAAGACTTATGAAGAGAATTCCGAATTAAATTCATATTTAGAAAATTCTGGTTTTACTGATAAATTTCAAGAAATTATCCTAGTTAGAAATACAATTGTTAGGAATGAATCTAAGCAGAGAAATAAAATAAACCAATCATTAGAATCAATTTTAGAAAAATTAAACCCACAAGGAAATGCTTACCCATCCCCATTTCCTTTGAAGTCCAAGTGAAATATTGCAAGCCCAAATCTAAGTCAATATTAAGTATAGATGTTGGAACCAAAAGAATAGGATTAGCCTATTGTGATTCACTTTTAATTACGGTAAATATTCTTCCTGCAGTAAAAAGAGACAAAAACAATGCTGAGTTAAAAACCATTAAAAATCACATTAAAAAACTTAATTTAACTGGTTTTATTGTTGGCTTGCCTCTTGATGATAAGGGGAAAATGACTTCTCAAGCATTTGATTGCGAAACTTATGGGGAATTTCTTTTTAATGAATTAAAACTTCCTTTTTCATTTGTTAATGAACATAGTTCAACTTGGGAATCGACAAATAGATTTGGTGTAAAGAAAAATAAATCTGGACTAATTGATAGCTTATCTGCCAAAATAATTCTTGAGCAATGGATTCTGGAAGGTCCTGAGTTAAAAGAATTAGTGGGTAATAAACAAATATAATATTAATATAAATTTAAACAAGTTTTATCAAAAATGAACGATCATAAATCTCAAGATAACTATGAGGCTCAGACGCTTATATTAAATGATTCAAATGGAAATGAACTATTTTGTTATCTTGAACAAATAGTAAAGGTTGAAGAAAAAGAATATGCATTATTAACTCCAGTTGATACACCAGTAAGTCTGTTTAAAATTAATGAAACTGAGGAGCCAGAATTAATTGAAAAAATTGAGAAAAACGAACAAGTTTTAAAGAATGCAGATGCAGTACTTCAAGAACATGATTTAAAACTTATAAGATCGGCGGTTACATTAACTGTCTCTGGGGAACTCGAAGAGCCAATTTATGATGAGTTAGAAGAAGATGGCTTAGATGATGAAAGTGAAACATATGAATTACTTGTTAGTTTTAATTTATTAGAACAAGAATATGGACTATATATTCCACTAGATCCTTTTTTTATTGTTGGAAAACTTGTAGATCAAGGGGCTTTGTTAATTGAGGATGATGAGTTTGATAAAGTTCAACCTTTAATTGAATCTGAGTTAGAAAAGAGCAGTTTGTAAAATAATGAGTTCTATTGTAAAAGTCGATTGGGATTCTAAACTACCTATTTATAAAATATCTCATTTAAAACTTCAAAATGAAGGAATTAAAAGCTTATTAATAGATGTTGATGGTACATTATTAAGTCGCCAATCAAAAATAATTCCAATAAATGTAAAAAATTGGATTAAAAAATCTAAAAAGTTTTTTACTTTGTACCTAATTAGTAATAACCCCTCTAATGAACGCATTAGAAAGATTGCCAAAGAATTAGATATCAGATATAAATCAAACGCACTAAAACCAAGGAAAAAAATTACTTTAGATGCAATTTCAGAAATGAATGAGGATTTAAAAAATATTGCGATAATTGGTGATAGAATTTTAACGGATATTATTGTAGGAAATAGATGTAATATTCAGACAATATTAGTTAAACGATTAAGCAAAAATGGATTACCTATAAAATTGAATTTAACATTAATCCTAGAAAAAATTATTTCTATATTCTTAAAATGAAAACATGGGTAGTGAAAATTGGTACTAGTATTCTCAGAGGAAATGAGAATCAATCTACAGAACAAGTAATAGAAAGTTTATGTAAATCTTTTACAAGATTTATTTTAAAAGGCAATAAAGTAATTCTAGTAACAAGTGGTGCAGTCGGATTAGGGTGTAAAAAATTAAATTTGAATACAAGGCCAAAAGAACTTAGTACGCTTCAAGCTGTGGCTGCAGTAGGACAAGTTAATTTAATGACTTTATATGAAAAGAAAATGAAAAAACTAGGTCATAATATAGCTCAAATACTCATAACAAAAACTGATTTTGATTCGCGTGAATCCTTCAATAATGCTTCCAAAACATTTAAAAAGCTAATTGATCTTAATGTCGTACCTATAGTAAACGAGAATGATTCGATTGCGAATGAAGAGCTTAAATATGGAGACAACGATACTCTTTCTGCTTTAGTTGCTTTAGCAATAAATGCTAATAAGCTAATTTTATTAACCGATATAGAAAATTTATATTCTAAAGACCCAAGAAATAATAAAGATGCTCATCCTATAAAAGAAGTTAATATTAATGAATTAAAGATTATCAAAGATAAAAACATTAAAAATTATAATAACGATTGGGGGACAGGCGGTATTACAACAAAATTAATGGCCGCTGAAATCGCCACAAAAGGCGGAGTAGAAGTTCAATTAGCAGATGGCAGAAATGAAAAAAATTTAATAAATATTTTTAATGATAAAAAAATAGGCACAATATTTCATCCTTTAGATAAACCAGTAGGTAATAAAAAAAGTTGGTTATCTCATGCTATTAAAACCGTTGGACAAATAACATTAGATGAAGGTGCTTGTTTAGCAATTGAGAAAAAAGGTGCATCTCTTCTGGTCGTTGGAGTTAAAGAGGTAGAGGGAGATTTTACGGTTAATCAGGCTGTTAGAATTGTAAATACTAATAAGAAAGAAGTTGCAAAAGGTATAACATCAATGAGTAGTGATTCTCTAAAAAGAATTCTAAATAAAAAAGAAACCATTAATTCATCAATGATCGTTGTTCATAGGGATGTTCTTGCTCTTACCTAAAAAATCATAAAATGTTATTAAGTAAATTAGTTGATCTAATAAAGAGTGGAGATTCAAAATTTATTAAAGCAAATATATTCAAAAATATAAATATAAAAAATGCTGCTTCTTTAGATATTGCATCAAAAAATCAAATATCCTTTTTAGAGGACAACAATGAATTGAAAGATCATTTAGGAAAAACTTCTGCTTCTGCAATTATCACATCAAATAATAGTGAAATATTAGGTTTACTAGAATCACTAAAAATTTCAAATATAGTTGTAGAAAATCCTAGAATTGCATTTGCAGAAGTATTAAATTCGTTATATGAACAAATTAATTTCAATCCAGGTATAGATGATTCAGCTGTTATAAAAAAATCTGCAAAAGTAGGGGAAAATTGTTATTTAGGACATAATGTTTATATTGGTGAAAATTCAATAATTGGCAATAATAATAAGATTTTCCCTGGTACAACTATATTAGGAAATGTACGTTTAGGTAATAACAATATAATTCATCCAAATTGTGTAATTTATGAAAATACATGCATTGAAAATAATTGCATAATAAATTCGAACACTGTTATAGGTTCTGAGGGCTTTGGTTTTATACCCCAAGATGGCAAGTGGATTAAAATGCCTCAAAAAGGTGCTGTAATAATTAAGAGCTTTGTAGAAATTGGTACAAACTGTTGTATTGATAGGCCATCCGTCGGTAATACATTTATAGATGAAGGAACTAAGATGGATAACTTAGTTCAAATCGGTCATGGAGTTAAAATAGGAAAAAATTGTGCATTTGCTGCTCAAGTTGGTATAGCGGGAGGAGCAGTGATTGGAAATGGCGTAATACTTGCTGGGCAAGTAGGAGTTAATAACAGAGTTAAAGTTGGTAATAATGTCATAGCTAGTTCAAAATGCGGGATCCATTGTGATATTGAAGATGGAGAAGTTGTTAGCGGTTTCCCAGCTATGAAAAATAAATCTTGGTTAAGGAGTTCAAGTATATTTAAAAAATTACCTGAATTAGCTAAAAAGCTTAGACAACTAGACAAGAAATAAATTATTCTTTTATTAAAACAAACACTAAATGAAGAGATATAAAGTTGTTCTACTTTCTGGAGATGGAATAGGCCCAGAAATATCAGAAATTTCAATAAAAATATTAAAAAAAATATCTAAAAAATATGCTTTTGATATTGAGATAAAAGAAGAATATTTTGGTGGAATAGCTTATGAAAAGCATAAAGATCCAGCACCTAAAGCAACATTAGATAAGTGTAAAGCATGTGATGCAGTACTTTTAGCTTGTGTAGGTGATGTGAAATACGATACTTTACCAAGAGAATTACGACCAGAAAGTGGTTTACTTAAATTAAGATCTGCATTGAATTTATTCGCTAATATAAGACCTGTAAAAATAAGAAAATCTCTTCTAGATTCAAGTTCCTTAAAAAAAGAAATCATTGAAAATGTAGATCTAATTGTAGTAAGAGAATTAATAGGCGGAATATATTTTGGACAGCCTAGAGGACAAATTACTAACACTAAAGTTAAAAAATCATTCAATACGATGGTTTATGACTCAAATGAAATAGAAAGAATTACAGAAGTAGCGGTTAAAATAGCAAATCAAAGAAGAAAGAAAATATGTTCGGTAGATAAATCAAACGTACTTGAAGTTAGCCAATTATGGAGAGACACAGTTTTAGAAGTCACTTCAAAAAATAAAGATTTAAATCTAAGTAATATGTATGTTGATAATGCCGCAATGCAACTCGTAAAGGATCCAAGCCAATTTGATGTAATTTTAACTAGCAATTTATTCGGTGATATTTTAAGTGACTTAGCCGCTATGATAACTGGCTCTATTGGAATGCTTCCATCAGCATCTTTAAGCAATTCTGGGCCTGGAGTCTTTGAACCTGTTCATGGTTCTGCTCCCGATATAGCAGGTAAAAATATAGCTAATCCTATAGCTATGGCTTTATCTACTTCTATGATGCTTAAAATTGGTCTAAATGAAACAGAAGCTTCAGATGATATAGAAATAGCAATTGATAATGTTTTATCAAAAGGATATAGAACCTCAGATTTAGATAATGGTAATTGCCAAGTTCTTTCTTGTAGTGAAATTGGAGAAAAAATTATTCAGGAAATTTGAATAAAAAATTAATAAATTAAAAAATATCTTTAACTAGAGCAAAAAGTTGGCATATGACCTGTCAGAATCATTTAATATTGTTTTAATAAAATGTCTAAACGTCATCCAGTAGTTGCTGTAACAGGATCATCAGGTGCAGGAACAAGTACAGTAAAAAGAGCATTTGAGCATATTTTTGCACGAGAAGATATAGTACCAGCTGTTGTAGAGGGAGATAGTTATCACAGGTTTGAAAGAATGCCTATGAAAAAAGCTATGGCTGAAGCTCTTTCGAAAGGAGAAAACTTCTCTCATTTCGGTCCAGAAGCGAATCTTTTTGACAAGTTAGAAGAACTTTTCAAAATTTATGGTGAAACAGGAGGAGGTAAAAAAAGATATTATCTTCACAGCTCTGAAGAGGCACAGGAACATAATGCAAGACTTGGAACATCATTAGAACCTGGCCAATTCACTCCATGGGAAGATATTCCTAACGGGACAGATGTTCTTTTCTATGAAGGCTTACATGGTGGTGTCGAGGGAGATGGATATAATGTTTCTTCCTTCGCAGACTTACTTGTTGGTGTTGTACCGATTACAAACTTAGAGTGGATACAAAAAATCCATAGAGATAATGCAGAAAGAGGTTATTCAGCTGAAACTATAGTTGACACTATTTTGAGAAGAATGCCAGATTACATAAATCATATTTGTCCACAATTTAGTAAAACAGATATAAATTTCCAAAGGATCCCAACTATAGATACATCAAATCCTTTTATATGTAGAAACATTCCTACACCAGATGAAAGTTTTGTAATAATACACTTCAGAAAAGGCGCGAGAGAAAAATGGGGAATTGACTTTCAATACCTTTTAGGTATGATTCATGACTCATTCATGTCCAGTCCAACAAGCATAGTTGTTAATGGAGGGAAAATGGGCTTTGCAATGGAATTGATCCTAACTCCAATCATCCACAAGATGATAGAAGAAAAAAATCACTCATAAAATCTTTTAAACTTTTTATTAGAATTCTAAATTAAGTTTTTATTACTGGAACTATTCTTATGAGTTTAAAGAGTTATTAAAATTATATAGAGTTATTTATAATTAGTATTTTTTAAAATTTTTATATATTTTTCTTGATAAAAGTGCCTGATTTAGACTTAAATAGAAAAAAACAGAGAATATTGTGTCATTAATCGACTGGTTTGCCGCAAGGCGAAAAGATCAATTTGTTGGGAAGGTTTCTCAAGATACTGATGAAGGAGATGGATTGTGGGTAAAATGTTCAGAATGTGGACAAGTTGCTTATAGAAAAGATTTAATTTCGAATTTCAATGTATGCGGTAATTGTAGCCATCATAATAGGATTAATAGCGATGAAAGAATTAAAATAATCGCCGACAAAAATTCCTTTAAAGAGTTTGATGGTTCATTGAGTCCTACTGACCCTTTAAAATTTAAGGATAGGAGATCTTATTCAGACCGAATAAAGGAGAGTCAAGATGGGACTGGCCTCAAAGATGGAGTAATAACAGGTTTATGTTCCATTAATTCAATACCTATAGCCTTAGCCGTAATGGATTTTAGATTTATGGGTGGATCAATGGGTTCTGTTGTAGGAGAAAAAATTACTAGAATTATTGAAAAAGCAACAATTGAAAATTATCCTATATTAATTGTCTGTGCTTCTGGTGGAGCAAGAATGCAAGAAGGAATGTTAAGCCTTATGCAAATGGCAAAAATATCAGGTGCACTAAAAAAACATAGAGCTAAAAACCTTCTTTACATGCCTTTATTAACTCATCCAACTACTGGTGGAGTTACTGCTAGTTTTGCAATGTTAGGTGATCTAATATTGGCAGAGCCAAAAGCTCTAATTGGATTTGCAGGTAGAAGAGTAATAGAGCAAACATTAAGAGAAAAATTACCTGATAATTTTCAAACGGCAGAATATCTTTTAGAACATGGTTTCGTTGATGCAATAGTAAATAGGAAGGAACTTAAAAACACTCTGACAAAAATCTTAAAAATCCATGGTGTAAAAGAATGCGTTGAGGCAAATTAAAAAGATGAAAATTATTTTTAATTTGTTTTCTTTATATATTACTTTCTTAATTCTAATTTTAAATAACTCTGAATTTGCATACGGTATTGGTAATGTTGATTGGGTACTTTTAAAAGAAAATAATGATGGGAAGGAATGGATTGACATGGGTAGTATTAAGGAAATAAATGACAGAGAGATAACAGTTTTAACTAAGTTCTTTAAAAATCCAAAAAAATCAAGTGAGAAAGGCCAATTATCTCTTTATGTAATGAGAATTAATTGTAATGACAAAATATTTAAAGATACTTCCATTAATGGGATCCCACAGTTTGGTTCAAAGTGGCAAACTTCAAATAATGATGATCTTATTGATGTTGTGATAGAAAAAAGTTGTTCTGAAAGAATAAATTAATGAATAATAGTAATGCTCCACAAAAATTAAGAATTGCAATTGCTGGCTTAGGATTTGGAAAAAAAATTCATTTGGAAGCTTTAAAAGAATCAGACTTCTTAATTCCAACTGCAATTTATCACTACAAAAAAGAAAAAGGACCATTATTAGAGAAAGAAACTGGTTTGAATTTTTACCATGATTGGGAAAAATTAGTTAAATCTAAAGATATTGACGGTATCATAATTGCGACATCTCCTGAATCAAGATTTAAATTAGCAAAAGAAGCACTTGAGAATAATAAAAATCTCTTGCTAGAAAAACCTGTTGCTCTAAGTTCCTCAGAAATTGAAGAACTTCAAAGAATATCTTTAATAAATAATTTGAGTGTTTGCGTAGATTTTGAATATAGAGCAGTGCCTCTTTTTCTACAAACCAAGAAAATAATTGATGAAAATATTTTAGGAAAAATTTATTTAATTAAATTAGATTGGTTAATGGGCAGTAGATCAGATCCCAAAAGGGCTTGGAACTGGTATTCACTAAAAGAAAAAGGCGGGGGAGTGATCGGAGCCTTGGGCACTCACGCATTCGATATGTTGAACTGGTTTTTTGGAGAATCAATAAAGGTATCTGGAAAATTATCAACATCAATCAAGGAAAGATCCTTGCCTAATTCCTCCAAGTTATTGGAAGTAACAAGTGAAGATATATGTATAGCTAACCTTGAAATTGCAAATTACCATGGCACTCTAATACCATGTCAGGTTTCATTATCCTCGGTTTCAAAAAATGGAAGAGGATTTAGTTTAGAAGTTTATGGAAGTGAAGGTTCACTTTTTCTTAAAAGTGATAATCAAAAAGATTATGTGCATGGTTTTAATTTAAAATTTTCAAACAAAGAAGATAAAACAATTAATTTGCCCGCTGATCCTCTATATAATTTCGATAAAACCTGGCCTGACGGAAGAATTGCGCCTGTTAAGAGAATTCACAATTTATGGGCTGAGTGTATAAATAATAAAACACCCGTAATCCCTGGATTGTCAGAGGGACTAAGTAGTCAAAGAATTTGCGAAGCTATAAAAAAATCATCAGAGAGTGGTTTAAACATAAAAATTTAGCTTGTAACATTAATGAGTAACAATTAGTACTCGAATAAGTATTGGATTAATTTTATTTTTTCTTCATATTCTGGAAAAATCAACTGAACTGAATTATTTTTTTAAAGAATGGCATTAAATTACTACAAAAATGAGCTTAAAGAAAATGCTCAACTTTTAGCTTCCAAAGGTAAAGGAATATTAGCTGTAGATGAATCAACAAAAACAGTAGGGAAAAGATTGGCTGGTATCGGAGTAGAAAATACTGAGGATAATAGAAAAGCCTACAGAGGAATGCTTTTCACCACTGAAGGTCTTGGGAAATATATAAGTGGAGCAATTTTATTTGAAGAAACGCTTTTTCAGAATCATCAAGATGGTGAATCAATGGTGAAAAAGCTAAATGACTTGGGAATCATACCAGGTATAAAGGTTGATAAAGGTTTGAATCCTCTTCCGGGAGGAGGAGATGTAGAAACATTTTGTTCTGGTTTAGATGGATTAGTTGAAAGAGCAGCAAAATATTATGAACAAGGAGCGAGATTTGCAAAATGGAGAGCAGTATTACAAATAACAGAAGATGGTTGCCCTTCAAAATTATCTATCCAAGAGAATGCATGGGGATTAGCAAGATATGCTAGATCAGTTCAGGAATCAGGATTAGTTCCTATAATTGAACCTGAAATCTTAATGGATGGTGATCATACTATTGAGAAAACTGCTGAAGTTCAAGAAGAAGTTATTAAACAGGTATACATAGCTTGTCAGGCTAATGACGTTTTTCTTGAAGGAACACTCTTAAAACCCTCTATGACAGTTAATGGAGCTGAGTGTCCAACAAAAGCTGATCCTATGAAAGTCGCTGAAATGACAATACGAACTATGGAGAGATGCGTACCTGCATCAGTTCCTGGAATTGTTTTCTTGTCGGGAGGTTTAAGCGAGGAAGCTGCTTCGGTTTATTTAAATAATATGAATAGTCTTTATAGAAAAGCTTTATGGAATGTTTCATTCTCTTATGGACGAGCTCTACAGCACTCTTGCCTAAAAGCTTGGAAAGGAAGCGAAACAGTTGCTGGTCAAAAAGCATTAATTGCTAGAGCGCAAGCAAACTCTGAAGCTTCAAAAGGATCATATGTAGCAGGATCTCAGCCATCATCAGACGAACAATTATTTGTTGCTGGCTACACATACTAACAAAACAAGCAGAAAATATACACTGAGATACGTAAATAGTTTCTTCTTTTTAGTATTTTGTATAACATATGACGTGACATTTGATACCTCTATATATTAAACTCTCGGAACATATTGCTTATTTATTTTAAGCATCTAATTAAATTTTAATTATGGCTCTCGTTCCACTGAGATTACTTTTAGATCATGCTGCCGAGAATGGTTACGGTATACCAGCTTTTAATGTCAACAATCTTGAACAAGTTCAAGCGATTATGGAGGCAGCTTATGAAACTGATAGTCCTGTAATTCTTCAAGCTTCAAGAGGAGCAAGAAATTATGCAGGAGAAATCTTCCTTCGTCACCTCATCCTTGCAGCAACAGAAACCTATCCTAATATTCCAGTTGTTATGCATCAAGACCATGGTAATGAGCCATCAACTTGTTATTCAGCGGCAATTAATGGATTTACATCAGTAATGATGGATGGCTCTTTAGAGGCAGATGCCAAAACACCTGCCAGCTATGAATATAATGTTGCAGTGACTAAAAAGGTAGTAGATTTTGCACATTCGGTTGGGGTTAGTGTTGAAGGGGAATTAGGTTGTCTAGGATCATTAGAAACAGGTAAAGGAGAAGCTGAAGATGGTCATGGATTCGAAGGAGAACTTTCAACAGATATGCTTTTAACGGATCCTGAAGAAGCTGCAGACTTTGTTGCAAAAACAAAAGTTGACGCTTTAGCTATAGCAATAGGAACAAGTCATGGTGCATATAAATTCACAAGAAAGCCAACAGGAGAAGTTCTTGCTATAAGCAGGATTGCTGAGATCCATAAAGCTCTTCCAAATACTCACCTTGTAATGCATGGATCTAGCTCTGTTCCTCAAGAATGGTTAGATATCATTAACAAATATGGTGGGGAAATTCCACAGACATACGGTGTCCCTGTTGAAGAAATTCAAGAGGGAATTAGAAACGGGGTAAGGAAAGTTAATATAGATACTGATAATAGACTTGCATTTACTGCAGCAGTTAGAGAAGCTGCTTTTGCGGACACAGCAAACTTCGACCCAAGACATTTCAACAAGCCTGCTAGAAAATATATGAAGCAAGTTTGTCTTGATAGATATAAGCAATTCTGGTGCGAAGGTCAAGCAAGTAAGATCAAACAAAGCAGCACAAATTATTATGCTGATCTATATGCCAAGGGGAACTTAGATCCAAAAGTAAAGGCAATAGTTTAATATTTAAAGAAAGTCTAAATAAAAGAGACCTCAAATACTGAGGTCTTTTTTTATTGAGTAATTAAGGACTTCAAAGTGTAGAGACCATCTATTCCACCAATAGATTCATCACAAGCACGTTCAGGATGAGGCATTAATCCTAAAACATTTCCTTTTTTATTAGTTATGCCCGCAATATCAGAAGTTGAACCA
>QCUB01000025.1 GCA_003210895.1 Prochlorococcus sp. AG-676-M04 | reverse complement strand
GCATAATTAGTTTTTTTGAAAGCATTCAACCTATTTTTCTAGAGAAATACTTTGGAGGAGTGGTCAATACTGTTAATACAATATGGTCTGGCTGGTGGGGGTTATTATTTTCTGGATTATTTCTTATTGGTTCAGGAAGCTTTTTTAGCTTAAGGCGTCAACTCAAGAATCGAAGATGGGTGCATTGGTTATTCCTCGCAGTCATAGTATTAATGCTTTTAGCTGTAAATGGAATTAATGCAGGAATAGGATTTATTGCTAGAGATTTAACAAATGCTTTAGTAGAAAAACAACAAGATGGGTTTTATAGAATTTTAGGAATATATGCTTGTTGCTTTGCAGTAGCTCTACCAATTCGGGTTTCACAAATATTCTTTACCTATAAATTAGGAATAATTTGGAGAGATTGGCTTTCGAAAAGCTTAGTTAAAGACTATATGACCAATAAAGCATATTATCAACTAAATCCTAATGATGAAGAACAAACTGATGTAGATAATCCTGACCAACGGATAACAGATGATACCAGAGCCTTTACTGGTCAAAGTTTGTCCTTTACTTTAGGAGTTTTTGATGCGCTACTTACTTTTTCTCTAAACATTCTCATATTATGGAGTATCAGTACAACATTAACCTTTTCATTATTTGGATACGCAGCATTTGCTACAGCTATCCTATTGATTGCTGGAAGAAATCTTGTAAAAATTGATTTTGATCAACTTAGATATGAAGCAGATTTCAGATATGGATTAGTCCATATTAGAGATAATGCTGAATCAATAGCTTTTTATTCAGGTGAAAAACCTGAGAAAAGTGAAACAGAGAGAAGATTGGGCGAAGTGGTAAGAAACTTTAACTTACTAATAATTTGGAGAGTAATAATTGATGTAATGAGACGTTCTATTAATTACGCTGGCAACTTCTTTCCATACCTAATAATGGCCATTCCTTACTTTAGAGGAGATATTGATTATGGTCGTTTTATTCAAGCAAGCTTTGCCTTTGGAATGGTAGAAGGTTCGTTGTTTTTTATTGTTAATCAAATAGAGGAGCTAGCAAAGTTCACAGCAGGTATTGGCAGATTAGAGGGATTTCAATCAAAAGTTGAAAGTATCAGTCAAACCAAGCCAATAAACAATCAAAATATAATTTCTGAATATTCTTCTATCCTTATCAATGATGCTGATCTGTTTCCGCCTGGATCTGATAAAGCCATTATCAAAAACTTAAATCTAAGCATTGAAACAAGTCAATCATTATTAGTGGTTGGCCCCTCTGGTTGTGGCAAAACATCTTTATTGAGAATGATCAGTGGGTTATGGGAACCTAATAAAGGATCGATTAAAAAGCCAAAGACAGGTGATTTACTATTTATACCTCAAAAGCCATATATGCTATTAGGTTCTTTAAGAGAACAATTATGTTATCCAACAGAAGTTGATAAATTTAGTGATGACCACTTAATATCTGTCCTTAATGAAGTAAATTTAAAATCTATAGTTGATAGATATCCCAACCTTGACGTTAAACAAGATTGGCCAAGAATACTTTCATTAGGAGAGCAGCAAAGATTAGCTTTTGCAAGATTACTTTTGAATTCTCCAAGATTTGCTGTGTTAGATGAAGCAACTAGTGCACTAGATATTAAAACTGAAAAAAGATTATATAATTTATTAAGAGATAGAGAATTATCTTTGATAAGCGTAGGTCATAGACCTAGCTTAATGGATTTTCATGAGAACATTTTAGAATTAAGTGGCAAAGGAGACTGGAAATTATTTACTACAGATAAGTATAATTTTAAAAATTAGGATAAAATCATGAATTCAAATCAAGAACAAAATAATGAGGAAACTATGGATATAGAAAAAATAAATTCCGAAGAAATCAAAATTGATGAGCAATCAATTGAAAGTGAAGATAGTTATAAGTTTGGATGGAGCAATTATTCAGAAATAACAAATGGAAGATTTGCAATGCTTGGATTTTTAGCAATAATTTTAATTGAATTAATAAGTCAAAAATCATTCCTAAATTGGGCTGGAATATTTTAACTAATCATCAAACCTAGAGCTGTTATCTCTAGGTTTAGTTTTTTTTGTGCCTACAGTATATCTTCCAGTTTGATTTTTAGAAGTTGATCTTCCATTAGCAGCTGTTCTTCGTGCTTGACGAGGTTTTTTTTCTTCATTTATGTTCTGAGAAAATGATGCGTCTTCTACTTTCTCTCTTGAAGTCTGAGATCTTATAGATTGCCTTGTTGTTTTTTTGGAAGAGAGAGAAGATTCTTTAGGAGAGGAATTATTTGATTGCCTAGAAACTTCTTGATTAGCTAATGGCCGTGAACCTCTTTTAACATCGCTTCTTGATAATCGCCTTTCTCCAAAACTACCTCTTCTATCATCATTAGTCAGCCTATCTTCAGACCGATTTCTTCTTCTCTTTGGTTCATCGTTCTCAAATTGATTAGATTCTCTTAGAGAAGGACGCCTTCTGCTTACTGCAGACTCAGGGATAGCTCTTGATATATTTCTCCTTTGCGTTCTACCTCCAATGTAATCATCATCAAAGTCATCTTCTTGAGGTTTGAATCTTCTAGAAGGTCTATCAGAATCTTCAAATTGTTCATAATCATCATTAAATCTATTTCTTAAAGAGTTTCTAGGCATATCTGGACTCTGCTCATCTTCGAAATAAGATGATCTTCTTGCCTGATCAGTTGCAACACCTCTTAAACGAACACTTTCATACGCAAAGAATACAGTCGTTCCTGCTAATAAAAACTGCCCAAATTGTAAAATAGGATCTAATCTCCAACCCTGAAAAAATAAAATTCCTCCACATAAAAGACCTATTGCTGCAAAGAAAACATCATAATCTCTTGCTAAGGCAGGTTTAAATGACCTCAAAAAATATAGGCCACCTCCACATACAGCTAGTACGATGCCTACAATACTTGCCCAATTTAGACTAGCATTGACCACATTTTTTCTCCAAAAACTTATTTTTTGAAGGTGCGATGAAACACCTTTATATATAGTTTACTTAAAACTTCTATAAAAACTAGCGTCTACGTGTAGCTGAAGTACGTTGAAGTGAATCTTTTTGGCTAACAAAAATTAAAAATGCTGCTGCGGGCACAACGATAAGTAATGCTGCTGCGAAGAAACTCGCTATCATATTAAAAGCGGAATTATTAGTAACTTCTGTAGAAAGATCAGTCGCTAATATTAGATTTGAAATTTGAATCACTATTTTAAAAATTAAATTCTGAATTTATAATACGAATTAAATCCTAACTTATGGGATATTTATTAAGATGAATTAAATAATTGTGATTTCATTGTTTCAAAACTATTTACCCGTTTTAGATCTTACGTTAGGAATTCTTTTATCCCTTCTAACGCTAATTTTTTTAATAAGATTAATATTAACTTGGTATCCAAAAGTTGATTTAAATAAAGGTTTTTGGTTATTGATTGCAATACCAACAAGTTTTATTTTGAATTTCACCAGAAAAATCATTCCTCCAATTGGAGGGGTTGATGTAGGTCCCGTTATTTGGATAGGAATAATAAGTTTTTTAAGAGAGATATTAGTTGGTCAACAAGGTCTAATCAAACTAGCCATTCAAAAAAGTATTAGTTAATAAAGCATCACATAACTTTCAATAGTTAGGTAATAATTCCTCTTCAACATATTTTGTATGAATTTTGCCTTCCATAAATTTTCTTTTATTTAGAAGTGTTAAATGAAAATTAATTGTTGTTGGAATTCCTGTCACTGCACATTCATTTAGTGCTCTATTCATTCTTTTTATAGCAGTATTACGGTCTTTACCCCAAACTATTAATTTACCTATGAGTGAATCATAAAATGGAGGAATTTCGTAACCAGTATAAACATGACTATCAACCCTTACTCCAGGCCCTCCTGGAGGAAGCCATCCAGTTATTTTGCCAGGCGATGGACGAAAATTATGTGAAGGATCTTCAGCATTAATTCTGCATTCAATAGCATGACCATTTAATTGAATATCTTCTTGATTAAATCCTAAATTATTACCTCCGGCTATTTTGATTTGTTCAGCAATAAGATCAACCCCAGTAACCATCTCAGTTACTGGGTGTTCTACTTGAATCCTTGTATTCATTTCCATAAAGTAAAAATTATTATTATCATCAACTAAAAATTCAACAGTGCCCGCCCCTTCATAACAAATACTTTTTGCTGCAGCTATTGCAGCTTTACCCATTTTTTCCCGAAGAGAAGAGTTAATAGCTGGGCTAGGAGATTCTTCCAGTAATTTTTGATGTCTCCTTTGTACAGAACAATCTCTCTCTCCTAGATGAACAACATTTCCTGACCGGTCAGCTAGGATCTGAATTTCTACATGCCTTGGCTTTTTGATAAATTTCTCCATATATAAACCATCATTACCAAATGCAGCTTCTGCTTCCCCTTGAGCTGCTTTAAACATTTTTTCTAAATTAACCTTATTTTCCACCAATCTCATTCCTCTACCTCCTCCACCAGCTGTAGCTTTTATTATGACGGGATATCCAATTTCTTCAGCCATTTCATAGGCCTCTTCAACACTTGATAATAATCCTTTACTTCCTGGAACAGTTGGAACTCCAACTCTCTCCATGGTCTCTTTAGCCGTAGATTTATCTCCCATTGATCTAATAGCATTAGGAGATGGCCCAATGAAAGTAATACCATGATCGTTGCACATTTCTGCGAATTTATCATTCTCAGCAAGAAAACCATAACCTGGATGGATCGCATCAACCCCTCTTGATGTAGCAGCAGCTAATATATTGGGAATATTTAAATAACTCTTGTTACTCAGCGAGTCGCCAACGCAAACTGCTTCGTCAGCCAACTGCACATGCAATGCCTTTTTATCTACGGTGCTATAAACAGCAACAGTGGCAATATCAAGCTCTCTACAACTTCGGATAATTCGTAAAGCTATTTCTCCACGATTAGCAATTAAAACTTTTTCAACCATTACAAAATTAAATTGAAGAAATGAAAATGAATTTAGATTGAATCAAACTTTAGAAAGTATTCAATAAATTTTTGAATTTCATGAATGCATTGGTTAACAATACAACCTAAAACGTTATATATGAATAATTATTTGTTTTATGCAATAGAAAAATTAGTTAATTAAAAATATATTTTTTAAAAAATTTTAACTAGGCAGTTAAATAAATTAGTATCGCAATTTAATACGATTAATGTATGATGAATTAGTGTTTTAAGAACCCGCCTGTGCTCTAAAACCCTTTGCGGACGTGGCGGAATTGGTAGACGCGCACGTCTAAGGAGCGTGTGGCTTAGGCCTTGCGAGTTCAAGTCTCGCCGTCCGCATTTAATGTATTTTGGATTGACTGCAATGAAAAAAAAATCAATTGCAGTAGTAATTATTTCAAATGGTCCTGGGGAGTTATCAACTTGGGTAAGGCCGGTAGTTGATTATCTAAATAAGATAAATTATTCCTCAAAAAAAATTGATAGATTAAATTTTTCTATCAGATTGGTTCTAGTGCCATGTCCAAATGCTACTGGTACAGAATATGAAGTTGCTAAATCATGGGGTAAATTTGAATTAGTTACCAAAGCAAAAACTTTTTGGAAATTGCTAATCAGGCCCTATAAATATGCAAAATGGCCTCAAAAAGGGATAGTTATTTTTCTTGGGGGTGATCAATTTTGGAGCGTTTTATTAGCAAAAAGATTAGGTTATGTAAACATCACATATGCTGAATGGATTTCAAGATGGCCACGTTGGAATAACATTATTGCTGCAATGAATAAGAATGTAAAGAAAAGCATTCCTCAAAAATATAGATATAAATGTGAGATTATCGGCGATTTAATGGCAGACATTACAAATAATAAAAAAGTTTCTCTAAATCTTGAAGAAAAAAAATGGATTGCATTACTACCAGGTTCTAAAAAAGCAAAGCTCACAGTCGGTATTCCTTACTTTCTTGAAATGGCTGATCATATTAATGACAAAAATAAAAATATTAATTTAATTATTCCTATCGCACCAACAACAAATACAAGCGAATATTTATTTTTTCAAAGTTATAAAAATCCTATTGCAAAGCATTATTCATCTAAAATAAAAAGAATTAAACATATTAGAAGTTGCATTTTTGATTATGTTATTGAAACATCAAATAATACAAAAATCTATTTAATTAATAAACATCCCTGCTATGAAGTCCTGAAAAAATGTGATCTTGCAATTACCACAGTTGGAGCAAATACTGCAGAATTAGCTGCGCTTACATTGCCCATGATAGTTGTTCTACCAACTCAACATCTAAATGTAATGAATGCTTGGGATGGTATCTTCGGAATAATTGGAAAAATTTCCTTTATCAATAAAATCTTTACGTTTATTATTAAAAATTGGTATTTAAAGAAGAAAAAATTTTTTGCTTGGCCAAATATAAAAGCTAAACAGTTAATTATCCCCGAAAGAATAGGCGATTTTTCACCTAAACAAATCGCACATGAAGCTCTATTTCTGATTAAAAACAAAAAATATTTAAAAAAGCAGAAGGAGAATCTTTCGAAACAGCGAGGCAAAACAGGAGCTGTTGAAAAATTAGCATATATTATTTTTAATTCAATAAAAAGACTAAGTTAATTACCAAGGATCATCAATTTCAAAAGATTCTGATTGAGGATTTTCGATGACTATTTTTTTCTCTTCAAAAGGTTCAATATCTATAGGTTCTTTTGACCTTTGAATTGGTCTCTTTGAAGCCCGATTAGATCTATTTTGCCTCTTAGCTGCTTCTTCTGGCTTATTTTCTTCATCAATTTGATTTTCTTCATAAATTTGTGATTCTAATTTTTCGGAAAAATCATTATCCAAATAAAGTTGTTTTTTACTATTAATTTTTTCTGTTTCAGTTTCAACTTCTACATATTCAAGTTCATCTTCGTACTCTTCTTCTATCAATTCTTCTTCTTTGAATTCCTCCAATAAATTATTTTGTTCCTCTGATTCAGAACCTGACAATAACTGATTCTCTACTGGTACAAGATTTGCTGTATATCTATTTGCTTCCCTTTCTTCCCATGAGGAACCACCTACTCCAAGTTTTTCCAGCAATCCACTACTTAATTGATTCAGTTTATCCTCTGCACCTTCATAAACAATTATCCTATCAGTTCCACTACTGACTATCTCATCTACAGGAATTTCCCAAGTACTTAAAACGCCTTCTCCTAAAAGGGGCACTCCAACAGCACCCATTACAAGAGAAATCAAATCTCCAGTCTCAATGTCAAAAGAAAATCCAAGAACTCTTCCAAGAAGCTGACCAGATTCTGTAATTACTTGGCAATTTATAACTTTCCCATATCTTTCAGGAGAAAACCCGTCGCTTAAAGAATCTAAAGAATCCACCAAAATTACATCGCCAACCTGCTTTATACTTTCAAGAGGCATCCATTTAGGTAAACCTGGCAAAAATCTTGTTAGAGGATTATCTCTTAGACCTAAAGCAACTACCTCTCTTCTATCGATATCAACGACGACTTCACCTACCACTCCTAATCGTCTACCAGTATCTGTAGTGATGACTTGTGTCCCCATAAGTTCAGACCTCAACCAAAGGCGTTCGCTAGGCACGGAACTACGACGATTATTATTTGTGGATGTGTTCGACAAACTCATAAATATCTTTATATCATTCTGACGTAAAATTTTAAAAAAGTGTGATTATGCAGCATTTGGTAATCCTACAACTTGCGTATTAGCACCTCTTGCTTGAGCAACACCTATTGTTCGTTCAGATGCACTTATCATAGGTCGTCTATGACTTACGACTATAAATTGAGCATTTGAAGACTGACTTGATATTAACTTTGACAATCTTTCAACATTTATACCATCTAAAAAGCTATCTACTTCATCTAATGCATAAAACGGAGAAGGCTTATATTTTTGCAAAGCGAATAAAAAACTTAAAGCAGTTAATGATTTCTCACCACCTGACATTGAAGCTAATCTTCTTACATTTTTCCCTTTAGGATGAGCTACTAAAGTTAACCCTCCGTCCAAAGGAGCATCAGGTTTTTCAAGCTGAAGAAAACCATCTCCATCAGATAAAATGGCAAAAATCTCTCTAAAATGTTTATCAACTTCAACAAATGCTTGCATAAATGCTTCTTCCCGCATAGTTGAAACAGTTTCTATTCTTAATAACAATTCAGATCTTTCATTAGATAGAACTTCCAATCTTTCCATCAAATTATTTAATCTTTTAGTCAATTCCTCTAGTTCATCTAAAGCTAGCATGTTTACCGGTTCTAAACTTTCCAATTTTGTATTAATCATTATGATCTCTGATTGTAATAAATCAAGAGTTATACTTTCATATTCTCCAAAGCTAGGTAAAGGATCAGGTAGCTCTTTTTTATAATTTTCTAATTTGATAGTTTCGCTGCGCATTTCCTCATTTAAAGAATTTATATCTCTTTCGAGATATTCTAACTTCAGAGTAAGCTGATTTATTTCTTGTCTTTTATTGGAAATAGAAGAATTCAACTCATCTCTTTTTCTTCTTAATATTCCAAGATCTTTCTCAAGTGTTGATTTTTGATCATTAAGACTTGCAAGCTCTCTTTTGTAAGCATCTCTTTTCTGTATCCATTCATTATGAGCATTAGAAAGCTCTTTAACTGATTCGTTTAGATTCTTTTCTTGTAGAGATATTAGATTTAATTGATTTTTGATACGTTCTTGATTTAAAACAAATTGATTCTTTTTATTTAATAATTCATCTTTCTCTTGAATTAATAATTCAAGTTTTTTATCTAACTTTTCAAAATCATTATTATGAGACATTAAGGAAGATGTTTGATTATCTTCATAATTTTTTTTAAGAATATTTTCCAATTCATCCAACTTTATTTTAAATGGTTTTATTTCATTCTTAATAAGATCCAATTTTTTATTAAATAAATTATTTTGACTTGTAAGCTTATTTAGCCTCAAAGTATTATCATCAATTCTTTGCATCGAAACTTTCAGAGAATTATTATTTACTTCGATTTCTTTATTAGAGGATACGTAATCCTCTAATATTTCCCTTTGATTAAAATTTAATTTATTCAAATTATTAGTTTTATTTAAAATATCATTATCTGATTTCCTCAAAGCTTCTTCAATTACAGATAATCTTTGTTTTATAGGGTGAGCCTCATCAATATCAGTATTAGTTCCAAACCTGTAAGCAAGATCTTTGTTAACTTTACTCCCTCCCGTGATTGCACCACTAACTTCTAATAATTCTCCACTCAAGGTTACAATTCTAATTTTTTGTTTAGATAATTTCGCTGAATCTAAATCTGTGAAGACTACTGTATCTCCAAAAACGTATTTAAAAACATCAGCATAAACATCATCACAATCAATTAAATTAATAGCTTTATCTAAAAATCCATTCTCTTTAGAACTTTCATATCTGGCAAGTGCGAAATTGTTTTTATAACTTTTAATTCTATTAAGTGGAAGAAATGTTAATCTTCCTGCTTTCTTTTTTTTAAGAATTTCAATTGCTCTTGAAGCAATATTGTCATTATCGACAACTATTTGTCCAAGTCTATTGCCAGCTGCAATTTCCAATGCATACCTGTGCTTTTCATTCACTGATCCCAATTGAGCAACATATCCATGTATACCTTCTAGACCAGCCTCTAAAAGTATTCTTAATGCATAAGATCCCCTGCTTTCATTTAGAGCTTCTTTTCTACTTTCACATCTAGATAAATCTTTTTCAAGTCTTAATTGTTCGTTATTAAGCCTTAGTTTTGTTTTATTTAACAGCTCAATTTCAATTTTCAATGTATCAATTTCAGATCTTATACTACTCAAAATGCGATTCTTTGTATCAGTTGATTTTCCATTAATTTGATTAAATTCTGATAATTTTTGTTTTTCTAACTTTAAATCATCTATTTGAGAGGATATTTCGTCTCTTTGAATATTAATTTGAATAATTTCCTGTTCAATATTCCTTTTACTAGATTCAAGAGGTTGGATCAAAGATTTTATATTTTCTAGCTCATTATTCAACTTTATACTTTGCTTTGAAAATTCACCTGATTCTCCTGCAGCATCAGAAAGTTTCTTTCTAGATAACTTATGCTTTAAGGTTAAATCTTTAATCTCTAAGTTTAGTTTTTCTAGATAATTATCATTAAAGTTCTCCTGTTGATTCTTTTCTAACTCGGTATTTTTTTTAGATATTGCAATATTATCCCTTTTATCCTGTAATTTAATGCCTTCCTCTTTATTAACAACAGCAATTCTTTCTAATTCCCTTAAATTTGAATTTATACTCCCAATATCAGAATTGACTTTGATTAAGTTATCCTCTCCTTTCTCTTTCAATTCTCCAACCATGACTTTCATTGCATCTTGCAATACTAGTATTTCTTTACTAAGAGATTCTTTTTGTTGATTAAGTAAAATCTTACTCTTATCCAAGTTAATACTTTTTTTCTTAATTAATTCGATATTTTGGACTTGTTTCTCGAATAAAAGTACTTTTTCAATCTCTTTAATATGAAAAAGTTTTGCCTTTAATTCTTTATATTTTTTAGCTTTTTCACATTCTTTTTCAAGCTTTATTTTACTAGATTGCAATTCGTTTTCTAAAATCTGGCATCTTTCTTGTCTTTCAAAAACATCATTAAGTTTTGAATGCGTTTGTTCAATTCTGCTATCAAAAAGAGCTACACCAGCTAATTCATCAATAAGTGTTCTCCTTTCTTTATTATTCATAGATACTATTCTTGTAACATCTCCCTGCATCACAACATTACTGCCTTCAGGATCAACACTTATATCTCTAAGAAGTCTCTGTATTTGTTGTAAAGTGCACTGACATCCATCAGAGGTATAAGTCGATGCATAAGATCCGCCAGGCATTAGCCGCAATTTTCTAGAAACTACCCATTCTTTTTGGTCTTTATTAAGCGCAATTTCATCTTCCTCTAACTCCAAAGGTGGAATATCTTCCCTTGGAGACCAATCTTCAATATTGAATTTAACAGAAACAAATGTCTCAGAGGATTTACCCTCTTTTACTTTCGAATTATTTATTAAATCTGGCAATCTCTCTGCTCTCATGCCTCTACTATTTGCCAAACCTAAACAAAACAAAATTCCGTCCAAAATATTACTTTTCCCAGATCCATTAGGACCAGTAACCACTGTAAAACCTTCTTCAAGAGGAATTTTTACACTTCCTCCAAAAGATTTAAAATTTTCAAACTCGACCTGATTGATGTGTACCAATCGCAAGTCACAATAGCTAAGTAAGAATAGCTACTTTTCAAAAAATCTCAAGAGAATTATTAAGATTATTGCTAAAAACAAATTAATTTTTTTTCGTTAATTGACACAAATTCCCATCTATTACTAACAAACCATCTAATAATTGACCATTCAATATAATTTGAAGATCTTGAGAGTCCTTATTATGCGAAATGTAAGAGAAAGTTCCATGATCAATTCTTTTTACAAAACCTCTATTATTAGAAAGCTGATATTCAACTCTAGAAAGCCATACCAATCTATGCTTTGGTTGTTTTCTTATTTCGACAAAACCTTTATTAAGCAATGGAATTTCGTAAAATTTCCACGTAAAACAATCTAATTGGTCTTCAACAAGAAAATCATAATGAATATCAATTAATTTACTACCAGTAACCTTATGTTCTAGTAAAACCCATCGATTCATTATCTAGTTCATAAATAAATTATTTTATTTCAATGATCAATTATAAAGATGAGCTAACAAGTTAGCCCAAATCAAAAAAGAAAAAACTTAATTACCTGCATCAGGTACAAATCTCAAAGCAATAAATAGCAAACTACCAGCTCCTGCAATAGCTGCTGCTACTAATCCAAAATCGGTTGGTATTGTGCGGGATGCAAAAATAATTGCTGCAAGTGTGATATCCATGATGAAATAAAAAACTTAATTTAATAAAGTCAGTAATACCTTAACAAAACCTTCTTACAGAACAGAGGAGATAAATGAAATGTAAATAAAATTTTATATGTCTATTATTTTGTTATTAAAAACAAATCTATATAGAAGGGTTTCAAATTAAGAAAAAACGGACTACTCTAAAAGAAATGAAGGTGGATTAATGGAAGCTTTTCATTCTCACAAAGAAGTTAAAGAAAAAGTTGATGATTCTGCTCTGCCAGAGGAAGTTGGCGTTTCAGAAAAATGGTTACGTGAAAAGATAGATAGTTTGATTCCAATAATACAAGAAAAATGGCCTACTATCGCACAACAAACTCTTGAAACTACAAAAGGAAGTATTGATGATTTAGTTGGAGTAATAGCAAGTCATACTGGATCTTCTGCTAGTGGTATTAAGAATCAATTATTTGAAATTATTGATTCAATTCAAGAAAATAATTGGGAAATTGCAGAGAAAATAGAACCTATCGAAAGTCAATTAGAAGAGTTACTGGATGAACTGAATAGTACATTAAGACCAAAAATAGAAAGCCCAATTAGAAAAAAACCAATTTTATCTATTGCTATTGCTGCTGGAATAGGATTATTTATAGGTAGTTTAATAAATAGCAGAAATAAATAAATGGATAAACCGAAAAACAAAAACTTTGCTAATACAGCATCAAGAATTTCTGCAATTGCAAGTTCTGTAATGGATTTACATGTCCGAATAGCACTTCAAGAAGTTGATAGAGAAAAGAGGAGATTAATAAGCGGAGGGATATTTATTGCTATAGGTGGAATATTATTATTATTAGTCTTAATTTGTATTCACATTATTTCCTATCTAACTCTTAATAAGTTTAATAATTGGAGTACCGAATATAATCTGCTTTTAATAATTTTTGTTGATTTATTTCTTGCAGGTTTAAGCTTAAAGCTTGGAGGAAAACTAGCAAAAGGACCTTATTTGCCCCAAACATTAGAGGGTTTAGGTAAAACAACAAAAGCAGTTTTAGGTAAAAAATAAATTATCTTATTAAATATTTAATCCATCTACAATCAATACCTCCATTACTAACTGGTATTTTCAATGAAGATTTCATTTTTAAATATCTTGTAAGTCTTGGATTCCCACTTAATAACCAGAATTCCCAACCAGAAAAATTTCTCTTCAAAAAGTTACCCATATCCTCATATAAAGTAATTAATTCATTTTCATCACCAAGTTTTTTACCATAAGGTGGATTACATAAAACTAATCCTTCTGCAGACTTAAATTGAATATTTGTAAAATCATCATTTTGTAATTCAATACAATTTTCAAGTCCTGCTAATGATATATTGACTTTTGCTTGATCAAAAACATCTTTATCAATCTCACAACCAATAATTTTTGATAATTTCTCAAAGCTAATAACTTTTTTCTGAGCCTTGTTTTTCTCATCTAGATAGATATCTTTATTAAAATCTAGCCAATTTTCAAAAAGATAAAATTGCTGAGATTTAAGTGGAACTTTAAGAATTTGATTAATAGCCTCTATTAAAAAAGTTCCTGAACCACACATAAGATCAACCAAAGGTTTAGTTCCGTTCCATTCAGTCATCTTTAATAATCCAGAAGCTAAATTTTCTTTAAGTGGAGCATTTCCAATAGCAGGTCTGTAGCCTCTTTTATGAAGACTTTCAAAACTACTCTGCAAACTAAGAACCCCTCTATCATTATTTAAATGTAAATGAATTATCAAATCAGGATTATCTAAAGAAATATTTGATCTCTTATTCCAAACAGATTTTTGAAGATCTGTTATTGAATTTTTAACCTCAAGAGCAGTAAAATGAGTATGACTTAAAGATGAAGTTCTGCCTGTTACTTGAACATTGAATGTTTTTTCAGAAGATAACCATTTCAACCAATCAAATGAATCTCTAACTCCATTATATAAAGAAACCCTGTCGTAGCAAGCAAAACTTGCAACTTCTCTATAAAAACGAAAAGCAACTCTTGAAAAAAAATGAATTCTATAGAAAGTGGCATAATCACATTCAAAAGAAACTGATCTTTTATGGGTATTAATATTAAATCCACCCAAATCAATAATTTCACTTGCTAAATATTTCTCTAAACCGTCAGGAGATGATGCAATTACATTCATATATATTTAAAAAATTAATGAAATAACTATTCAATACTCATTTTGCCTGCCAGAATATAAATGTCCAATTGGACTAGGTGATCTAAACCGATGTTTCGGACAGCGGTTCGATTCCGCTCAACTCCATTCCCTTTTGGGGTTGTAATGGTTTCGACGGGGCGTAAGGAAGATGACTGAAGCCTGCTCGGCTAGAGCAAAAACACAAACGCTAACAAAATCGTTAGTTTCTCCCGTCAAACAGCACCAGTTGCTGCTTGATCTAAAAGGAGATGGGGTGATATCAGCCTTATCAACCAAATGATCCAAGGAGCCTGGAAGGGCTCCACCATTTTAAATTAATCAAAATTTTGTATTAGATAGCTTGTTAATTTGTAAAATTTACTTCAAAAGAATGTATTAGAAATTATTTTTTAAATTTTATAAGTATAAATACTGAGAAGATTAATTAAAAATTATTTTAATGTATTAGAAATTCGTATCAATAATGAGTACAAAAAATAACATTAATGACCTATTAATAAACTTTAAACCTAAGGTTTTAAGATTTACTGGTTCGAACTTTCCAACAGAACTTTGGAGTAATAATCTAATAAAAAAAAATAAAAAAATATCTGCCTAAAAATTTATTAAATTTCCTTTCACAAACTTGAAAAAGGATTCCTAGGCATTTTTTTCAAACAATTTTTAGAAGCTTGTTGAAGTATTTCAAATTCTTTTTTATTTAAGTTCCATTTAAATACATTCGATATATCAATAACTTGGGACTTTTTCCTCATTCCTACAAGTGGTATAGCTCCCTGATAGCAACACCAGTTAATTGCTACTTGAGCTTGTGAAACTGATCTTGAGACAGCAATCTTTTTAAGACATCTCCTTAATTCGATAGTTGATTTTTTATAGCTTTTAAAAATCAAACGGCGTAGAAAAGATTTTTGCTTGTCTTCGTCGTGTTCAGGGTCTATACATAATATTCCAAAAGATAAAGGACTATAAGCTAAAAAATCAATATCATTATTTTCACAAATTCTTTTTAAATTCATTTGTTTTAGAAGATCTGGAGATAATAAAGAAAACTGAATCTGAACACTTTTAACTGTTTTATCTCTTTTTGATAAATGTTGAATAATTTCTTCTAATCTTTGTGGTCCAATATTTGATAATCCAATTTGAAAATTAAAACCTTGATCAATCAAATCACAAAGATTATTTAATAATTGCAATTCTTGCCAAGGATTATATTTTGCAGTTGACCAATGGATTTGAACTATATCTAATTTATTGTTTAATCTTTCTAAACTGTTAAGAAAGGGTCTCGTGAAACCTTGATTACCTACTCTCCAAGGATAAGGAGCAAGTTTAGTTGCTATTTTAATTCTTTTTTTTTGATAAGAAGAAGTATCTAATAAAAATTTCCCTAAAAGTTCCTCACTTCTGCCATTAAGTTTTCCAGTCCCATAAGAATCTGCACTATCAATTAAGTTAAACCCCCTTTTTAAGGCTTCCTTATAAGTCTCACGTAAATCATTATCATCACTAGTTTGATAGTCCCAAAAAAGTTTATTTCCCCAAGACCATGTTCCTAATCCAATTCTTTTTTTCACTTTCTCTTTTTAAAAAATACTTTAAGATTAATCGAAACATATATTCAACAAAAGAATATTTAAGAAATATAAGTTTTAAACCTTTTAAAATAATTACCTATTGACATTAAGAAATTATTCTCCAAAGTAAAGAAAATATTAGTAAAAAATTGTTTATTACTGTTTGCGGGCAAAAAGGAGGAGTTGCTAAAACTTGCACAAGTATTCACCTTGCAAGTGTCTGGCATTCTGAAGGCAAAAAAGTATGTATAGTCGATGCTGATAAAAATAGATCTGCATTAGCCTACTCATCCAGAGGCAACCTTCCATTTCCTATTTTTCCAGTTAGTTCAGCAGCAAAAGCCTCAAGATCATCGGAAATTGTTATTACTGATGGGCAAGCAAGCAGTGATAAAGAAGAACTTAAACATCTCGCCTACGGATCAGATTTAGTAATTCTCCCAACAACTGCAAAAGCAAGATCTGTTGAATTAACTGTTGAATTAGCTAGCTTATTAAATAACTTAAAAGTTCTCCATGCAGTCGTTATTGTAAAAGTAGATTTTCGACAACAAAAAGCAGCTCAACAGGCTAAGGCAGCGTTAGAAAATTTCGGTTTACATGTTTTTGATACTTTTATTCCCTTACTTTCAGCCTTTGATAAAGCAGAAGCATCTGGAAATGCAGTATTTGAAGCTGTAGACGATTTAGGGAGATCAGATCCTCGTCGAATGACGGGCTGGTCTGCCTACTGTTCCATTGCATCTCAAATTCCATGCCTGATTTCGAAGCACTCATCAGACACCAACAACTTAAACAACCAACAACTAATCAGC
>QCUB01000024.1 GCA_003210895.1 Prochlorococcus sp. AG-676-M04 | reverse complement strand
AATTTAGATACTTCATTAAAAATTACAAAACTACTTAGATCAGGTGGCAGGGAAAATTACAGAAGATTTCTTTATTGTTTAAATTATCTTTTTGCTAATGATACTAATATTCCAAATAAATATATTTCAAGTGTTTCATATCCTGATCCCTATTTATATGATTGGAAAAATGAAGAAGGTTTCAAAGTTGGAATAATTTCTTATAAATCCTTATTTTTAGCTAACGAAATAGAATTATCAAAAGAATTAATATCTCAATTAAGGTTTTTAGGTTTATCACCTAAAACAGTTTTTGTATCAACTTTAAAAGACTTGAAAATTCAAAAAGAATTGATTAATCTCTTTAAAAAAGAAGATATAAAATTATTAATTACAACCACATCATTTTCTTCTTCAATTAATACCTCCAATGAAACTGAAGATGAAAGTTTAAATATATTTAGATCATTAAATCTACCAATTTTACAAATACTATCTTGTAATAAATCAAGAGAGAATTGGATGCATTCATCAACAGGAATGAATCCAACAGATTTATTAATGCAAGTAATAATTCCTGAATTTGATGGACGTATTACTACTAAACCTTCAGCATTTAAGGAAGTTATTTCCACTAATAAAACCTTGTGTACAAATGTAACTAGTTATAAAGTTGAGATTAAAAATATCAAATGGATTACAAAACTTGCGAGCAATTATGTGAAATTGAATAATTTATGCAATTTTGATAAAAAGATTTCAATAGTAATTGCTAATTATCCTGTAAAAAATGGAAGAATTGGAAATGGAGTAGGTTTAAATACCCCTGAGTCTTTACTTAATATTCTTCATTGGTTAAAAGATGAGGGTTATGATGTTGGACCTGATGAATTACCTATAAATACTTCAGAACTTATGTCTTTGATTATAAGAGCCAGAACAAATGATATTGAGTCACAAAATAATAACCCTTTAGATTATTTATCATTAAAGGATTACTTAAAGTTTTGGAACCAATTAACTAAAAAACCCAAAACACTAATAACTGAGAGATGGGGTGATCCATCAAAAGCGGGAGATTTAGAAGAAAGTGGTTTTTCAATAAATGGTGTTTCTTTTGGAAAAATATGTATATTAATCCAACCTCAAAGAGGATATGATACGGAATCAAATAAGGATATACATTCTCCAGATCTGCCACCTCCCCATAGATACATAGCGCAATACCATTGGCTAGAAAATAAATTTAAATCTAATGCAATTATTAATGTTGGGAAACATGGAACTGTTGAATGGCTACCAGGTAAATCTATAGGACTTAGCGATGAATGTTTTCCAAGTATTATTTGTCCAGCGATTCCCAATATATATCCATTTATAGTTAATGACCCTGGAGAAGGCTCCCAAGCGAAAAGGAGAACTCATGCGACAATCATTGATCATCTAACGCCTCCTTTAGATAGATCTGAATTATATGGAAAACTTTCAATCTTAGAACAAACTTTAGATGAATACTATGATGCGAAGTTATTAAATTCTAATCGTATAAATATTATTGAAAAAACTATATTAGAAATTATAAGAAATGATTTCAATGACATTATATTTTTTAATGATTCTAATAAAATCGAAGAAATTGACTCATACTTATGTGAACTTAAAGAATCACAAATTAGAACGGGGCTACATACTTTTGGTAGTAGACAAAAATATATAAATGAAATTAATTTGATTTTAAGTATTTCTAGAGTTCCTTCTACTAAACGTCCCGGCATAATTCAATACATCGCATCAAATTTAAATTTAGATTTAGAACCCTGGACAAATAACTATAATCAAATTCTCAGTGATAAAGATAAAAAAATCTTTAATAATTATTCGAATAATAATAATTTTAATTTTAGAAATGCTTTAGAATTTTTAGAATCTCAAGCCAAATATCTTATATATTATTATTTTTATAAAGATAATTTAAACATAAAAAATTTAGACTTATTAGAAAATAAAAAGTTTTTAAGATACTTTACTGGAGATAAAAAAAATAATAAATATTTTTCTATACTTCAAAGGGAAATCAAAGAACCTATTATTCAATCTTATGTAAACGAAAAGCATTCATTTATAAATTCATTAAATGGAGATTATGTTTGTAGCGGACCATCAGGAGCTCCCACAAGAGGTAAAACAGAAGTGCTTCCTACAGGTAAAAATTTTTATTCCATTGATTCAAGAGGTTTACCTACTGAATCAGCTTGGATCGTTGGGACTCGATCTGCATCGCAAATAATTGAACTTTATAAACAAGATCATGGAGAAGATCTTAAAAAAATAGCTATTTCTGTATGGGCAACATCTACTATGAGAAATGGAGGTGAAGATATTTGTCAAATATTATATTTGTTAGGAGTTAAACCAATTTGGGATGGTCCTTCAAGAAGAGTTATTGATTTAGAAATAATTCCATTATCAATTCTTAATAGAGCCAGAGTTGATGTTACATTACGTATTTCCGGGATGTTTAGAGATGCATTTCCTCAATTAATATCTTTAACTCATAAAGCGATTTCCATGGTTTCTAATCTAGATGAAGATGTTAATTTAAATCCAATTTTAGATTCTTTTAAAAATGATAATTGTTTGAATCGAATTTTTGGTTCTGCTCCTGGCTCATACGGTGCTGGTCTACAGGAATTAATTTCAAATTCTAGTTGGGATAATAATAATGATTTAGCTGAATCATATTTAAATTGGAGTAAGTGGATATATTCTGATACTAATGAACCTATTGAAAATAAAAAAGAATTAGAAAATGTACTAAAAAATGTTCAATTAGTTATTCATAATCAAGATAATAGAGAACACGATATTTTAGATTCAGATGACTATTATCAATTTCAAGGAGGAATATCATCCGCAATAAAAAAATTAGGAGGTAAATTCCCAGAAATCTATCACGGCGATTTATCAAAATTTCGTTTATCAAAAATAAATAAATTAAGTTATGAAATTAATAAGGTCGTTAGGACTAGAGTTCTTAATCCAAAATGGATTGATGGAATGAAAGAAAACGGTTATAAAGGGGCATTTGAGTTTTCTGCAACTCTTGATTATTTATATGCTTATGATGCTACGACTGAACTTGTATCTGATTGGTGTTATACCCAAATATATAAATCCTGGATTTGTGATGATAATCTAAAAACTTTTTTTATAGAGAATAATCCATGGGCTTTAAGGGATTTATCTCAGAGATTTCTTGAGATCATTAATAGAAATATGTGGACTGATTACACTCCAGAAATATTAGATAATTTAAAACAAATTGTTAATATGACTGATGCCAAAATTGAAAAAAATGATTTCTAGTTTATCTTCCTAATAATGAATAACCATGACTGTCTGTCCCACATGATTTAAGCATTTTTAAGCTTTCTGTTAATTTATTTATTTCTGAACATACAAAATTACTTGCTTGCCATCTTTCTTTTAAATCATAATCGTACCAAACTTCAATCCCATCAACTCCTTGCTTATTAGCTTCCGGGATAAGTTTATAAAAGGGAATTCTGTACCTAGCTGGATGTGCAAGAAAAGATAAACCTCCAGCTAATCTGATTGCCTTGGTTACAGAATTGATGTGTAAATCATTCCCAATTGGGGACTCGCCTTGAATATAAGGTGTTAGATGAGTACTTTTTATATTTATTCCTAATCCAATAACATGAACTAAGCATCCTAGAAGTAAACAATTTATTTCAATTCCAGAAATTAGTTTAAAAGAATCAGTTGGATATTTTTCAAGAATATCATTGCGTTCAATAAAATCATGCGCTTTAACAGTATGATGATCTGTTATGGATATAAATTTTATTTTATTTATAAAAGCTTGATCTAATAATTGTTCTGGATCAAAGCTCCCATCACTAAATTTAGTATGACAGTGAAAATTTATAATATGTGGACAACTATATTTATCTATTTTTAAACTTAATTCTATTAACTCTTTTTTATTCATTTATGAAAAAGTATCAAAATTTTGATATTGAATTTATTAAGTTATCAACTTTTTTCCAATCTGTTAACTCGTATGTTTTTGAAGTATCTTTTGGACCATTAGTTATGAACATTATAAATAGAATCGCTAATTTATTAAGCGTATCCAAACTTGGGTAATCTAATCTACCTGCAAAAACCTCTTTAGTTGAAGGATTCCATTTTACTTTCTTTAAGAATTTTATAATATATGGGTTAGTTTCAGGAGTAGATTTTTCTGGTTTTCTTGCCGTCAAATTTAAAGAAAAGAAAGCTGTTTTTAAATTATTTAATTCCTCTATATTTTTCTGAACAAATTCATAAACATTCTTCCTATGATATCCATATCTAACGCTTGCCCCTATAACAACTTCATTAAAATCTTCTAATTTATAATTTTCTGATTCTTCTATTGAAAATATACTTATTCTTTTTTTTCCTTTCAATTTATTGTAAATATATTCGCATATATTTTTTGTATGACCATCAACGGTAGAATATAAAATTAAAAGTTTTGATTTTCTCCAGAACATTATTTAATTATCAACTTATTTAATCTTACTTAGTAATTCAATTAAATTATAAAAATATCATCATGTATGAATAATTTTATAATAATAAATTAAATAAACAAATTTTTAATCGTTATTAAAGTAATTATAAATATCATCAACTGTATTAACACCGAGTCCTCTCACTTTCATAAGTTCCTCTTTGCTAGCTATTCTTATTGCATCAACTGATTTAAAATGTTCTAATAAATCCTTTATTCTTGATGAACCCAGTCCAGGTATCTGAGTTAATTGTGATTTATTCATTCTACTAGATCTTTTGTTTCTATGAAAAGAAAGGGCAAATCGATGTGCTTCATCCCTTAATCTCCTTAGGAGCATTACCCCCTTCTGGTTCATATCTGTATCAAGAGGTTTTGATATCCCTGGTATATAAATTTCTTCATTCTTTTTGGCTAAAGAACATAAAATAACATCTTTCTCTAAATGAAGTTCTTCTAATGCTTTATAAGCAGAATTTAATTGTCCTTTCCCACCATCAATCATTACCAAATCTGGCCAATCAGAAAAGAGTTCATTATTAAGACTGCCTTTTTTAACATTATTTATTGAATTAAGATTTCCTCCATTAAGCTTATATTTTGACCATTTTCTAAATCTTCTAAGTATTACTTCATAAATAGAAGCATAATCGTCACTATGACCTATATATACGTTAGGATCTTTTATTTTATATTTTCTATAATTTTGTTTAGATGGTAAACCATCAATAAAAACTACCTGAGAAGCAACTGCATCTGTACCTTGTATATGACTTATATCATACCCCTCTAATCTTCTTGGATGAATGCTTAAATCTAGTATTTGAGATAGATCCTCAATAGCAGATTCATTTTCTTGAATTCCATTTAAAATTCTATCAAGTTCTAATCTCGCATTTTTTTGAACCATTTCAATAGTTTTGAATTTATGACTTCTTTTTGGATTAATAATTTTTACTTTTTTTTGTTTAATATCACTTAGCCATTCCTCAATTATTATTAATTTTTGAAACTCATATTGAACTAATATTTCAGAAGGTATTTCAATACTATCTACATTTATATAATGTTCCTCTAAGATTCTTTGAAGGATTTCACTTTCAGTTTGGCCATATAATTTTTGACTATATCCAATTCTCCCAATCAATTTTCCTGATCTCATCTGAAAGATTTGTATGCTCGCAATATTTTTTTCCGATACAATCCCAAAAATATCTCTGTTTATGGAAGAGTCAGGTATAGTTATTTTTTGTGATTCTGTTAATAATCGTAGTCCATTAATATGATCCCTGATTTTAGCTGCTTTTTCATATTGAAGTTCATTTGAAAAAAGAGACATTTTGTCTTCTAGTATTTTTATTAAATCTTCATTTCTACCTTGAAAAACCATTGAAGCTTGTTTCATTATTTTCTTATATTCTTCTGATGATATTTTTTCCAAATCTACTCCTGTAATTTCGCGGTAAAATGATTTTGATAATTTACTGTGCCTTAAAGGAAAAATTTTTTTGATTAAAAATAAAGTATTTCTTAATAGTCCAACATCAACATAAGGTCCATAATATCTATCTAAATTATTTCTATTTCTCCTTTTTCTTGTTATGAAAATTCTTGGATATTGTTCGCTCCATGTAATGCAAAGATATGGATATTTTTTATCATCTTTTAATAAAATATTAAAATAAGGTTTATTAGTTTTAATTAAATTTGATTCTAAATTTAAAGCTTCATACTCACTATCTGTAACGATAATTTCAATTTCAGTAATTTGTCTAACCATTAAACTTAATCTGGGTGACAGTTCAGCATAATTATTAAAGTAACTACTCACCCTGTTTCTTAGAGTTTTAGATTTGCCTATATAAAGTAAGTTATTATCAATATCCTTAAAAAGATAACAACCAGAAGACTTTGGTATTTCAGATAGTCTTGATTTTAATAAATCCTTATTTTTAATAAGTTTATATTCAATTTTAAGATTATATTTTTTATCTAATACTTTAGTAGAAACTTTTGTTGAAGGATTATTCATCTATAATTTTTAACCTCCGTAATTCCATCCCGTAGTATTTAAATTTAACGAATCAACATCATTATTTAAATAAGCAGATAAAACCTCACCAACAAAAACTGTATGATCACCATACATAACATTTCCTACAACCTTACATTCGATACCACCAACACTATCAACTAATATTGGTAAACCAAATTCTCCTAAATTAAATTCTACAGATTCAAATCTTCCTCCAAGGGCTTTTTGTGGTTTAAAAAAAACTGCTGCTAAATCTTTTTGATCACTTTTCAGCACATTTAAAGAAAACTTTCCAGTATTTTTTATTATTTCATGACTGGATCCTTCAGCTCTTACAGCCATAACAACTAGGGGAGGGGTAAAGGAACCTTGTGTTACCCAACTAGCAGTAAAGCCATTTACTTCATTTTTTTCATCATCTTTCACTCCGCAAATAAACAATCCATGTGGAATTTTTCTTAATAAGATTTTTTTTGCTTCAAGATTTAATGTCATAATTGATTTAACTAATAATCATATTTTAACCAAATATACTTTCTAATCATAATTAAATTATGAAAATACTTTACCCAGGTACATTTGATCCATTAACAAATGGACATCTAGATTTAATACAAAGAGCAGAAAAATTATTTGGAAATGTAGTTGTTGCTGTTTTGGAAAATACTAGTAAAAACCCAACCTTTGATCTTAGTAAACGAATACTTCAAATAAAAAATGCTGTATCTCATCTATCAAATATTAGTGTTATTTCCTACGAGGGTCTAACAGTAGATTGTGCAAAAGACGTTAACGCGAATCTAATATTAAGAGGACTAAGAGCTATGAGTGACTTTGAATATGAACTTCAAATCGCACATACAAATAAATCACTTAATAATGAAATAGAAACAATTTTTCTTTCTACTAATACAAACTTTAGTTTTTTAAGTAGTTCCTTGGTTAAAGAGGTTGCTAAATTTGGAGGAGAAATAAACCATATGGTGCCAGATTCCGTAGAAAGAGACCTAAAGAAATATTTTAAAAAAGATTAAATACATCCTTCCAATTTATATATATTTTTTAACAGGTTAAATGTCTTATCCCTATCTATATTTTCTGAGTTTTGAATAATACTTATAACTATAGGTTTCTTATCTTTATATAAATATCCTGATAACGCAAATACATTTGATAAAGTTCCTGTTTTCCCAAAAAACTTACCTTCTAATTCTGAGTTTGTGAATCTTTTAGCCAAAGTTCCTCTAACCCCAATAATAGATAGTGAAGACTGGAAGGTACTAAATTTTTGTGAATATTTCATCTTATTCAAAAATTCTGATATTAATTTGGTTGTTACTCTATTGTTTCTAGAAAGACCACTTGCATCTGAAATAGTTAAATTATCAACTTTTAATCCTCTTTTTTTCAACCAATATTTTAATTTAATATAATCATTCTCATTCCAAGAATTTGAAGCATTTTTAAAAATTGATTCTGCAGTAAAGTTATGGCTTTCAGAATTAGCTAATGTTATTAACGATAATAATGGATTAGAGGGAATTGCTTCCAATTTAATTGATGAATTCAAATAATATTTTTCAGAATTATCTGTAATATTTACATTTATTGAGGCATAAGGAAATTTTTTAAAAATATATTTTTCAATAGTATTTTTTAAGTATTCAATATTTTCATATTTACTCTGATTACTATTTAATGCCAAGGTTGTAATAGGAGCTCCATAATCGTATTGCTTATCTATATATGTCCAACCTTTTGGCCAATAATATTTAGAATTTATTTCTAAGATATTTAAATTGATTTTATTACTATAAGTAATATTAGATAGTAATTTATAAATATCAGAATAGTTAAGATCTGGATCCCCTTGACCTACTAAATAATAATTATCATTACCCTTTTTAAATATTGACGTTTTAAAAATTCTTGAGGATTTAAATTTATTTAATACATATGCAGTACTAAATAACTTTAAATTTGAAGCTGGAATTCTTAATATATCATCATTATATGAACTGATAAGAACACCATTCTCATTAATTATTGATACGCTAAAAGTCTTATCAAGAGATTTATCTAATAATTCATCATAATTTGTACATTTTTTGTTTTTCCTAATTATTCCTGAAGAATTAAAATATATGCTATTTAATAATTTACTTTTTTGATTAATTAATAAATACCATATTAAAAAAGGAAAACTTAATAAGCTAATAATTAAAATAATATAAAAATAAGATTTTCTAATTAATTTCAAAACTATAAATTTACAAAAATAGTTTCATTATCAGGTCTCTCATCAAATTCTTTTTTAAATAAATATCTTTTATTAATTTCTTTAAAAAGTAACCAATTATTTGGATAGGAATGCATTAGGGCACCATTATCAATTGGTTGAAGAAAGTATATATTATACCAAGTCTTTACAAAGTTTTTTCTTCTTTCTCTTATTACACTTCCTATCCCTATATTTGCATCTTCAAATTTTGGATTTAACGAATAATGAAGACCTTTAAAGTTATCACACATAGGTTCGAAAGTATCAAAATCGTAAGGTTGAGGCAGTATCGATATCAAGATTGATTCATCTTGATCGATATAAATGGATTCATTAAAATCTTTAAATGTAAAAATATTTTCTTTAATATCTGGATAATCCCTTTGAGCCAAAGCTACAGCTCCTGGATCAGAATAAGTAATAAAAACATTTTTTTTTATTTTTTTATTATTATAATGATTCGCAAGAATCTTATATATAGTTATACCTATTTTATTAAATTTTAATCCCTCGAAATTAAATTCAATAGTAAATCGAAAACTTGATAGTTCTAAACTAGATATTATTGAACTTTCTAGATTTTTTAATGCATCATTAAGATCCTTAGGTAGCACATAAATAGTATTCATTAGAATTTTTTTATACAAATTTGTATCAGTTTAAATAATCTATCTAAATCAGACTTCTTATTCATAGTTCCTAAACTAACACGAATGTTTGAATAAAGTTGATTACTATCATATCCCATATTTTCAAGTGTAAGACTATGTTTTCCTGAGGAGCTAGAACATGCACTTCCACTACTTATAGCAACATTCTTATCAGACATATAATTAATAACCTTATAAGCTTTTATTGGTTCTAATTTCGTATTAAATAAAAGAAATGATATGTGATTTGGAAGTCTTTCATTACTACTACCTGTAATTTTAATATTTGGATTATTAGTTATTTTATTTATAAAATATTTTCTAAGTAGTGCTTTTTTATTATTTTTGAACTCTGCATCATAAGAATTAAATTTAATTCTTCCCTTAATATTTTTTATTGACTCATACATTCCAGCTATTAATGGCAAAGGAATTGTTCCTTGTCTTATTGAATATTCCTGAGAAAGTGAAATATCATTATTTTTTAATAACAATCTAGATTTTGAATTCGTCAATAGCAATCCTATACCTTTAGGACCTCCAAATTTATGTGCGGATAAACTTAATAGATCACAGTTAAGTTCTTTCCAATTAAAAATACCGTTGCTTAATATCTGTGTCCCATCGATATGAAATAAAATATCTAATTCTTTGCATTTAGTACCAACTAATTGGACAGGTTGTAAAGTTCCTACTTCACTCTGACCCCAAATAAGTGAAACAAGATTTGTGTTATTTTTAATTACTTCATTAATGTTTGATATATTTATAATCCCATCTCTATTAACTGGCCACTTATAGATTTCCCAGCCTTTTCTTTTTAGCTTATTGGCTGAAATTATTGTGGCTTGATGTTCAACATTAGAGATAACAACTCTTCCACACTTATATTTATCACTAAGATTACTAAATACTAATGATGTTGATTCTGAAGAGCCTGACGTAAATACAATATCTTCTGTATTAGCATTTAAAATCCTTGCTATTTTAAGTCTTATTTTCTCTAAGTATGTAGCACATTTAATTCCATATTTATAAGTTGACGATGAATTACTCCAATATTTTTTGTATGTAGAATTTATTTTATTTAATACATTCTTAGATAATGGGGTTGTAGAGGCATTATCAAGATAAATATACTTATTGTCCATCTATTTTAAAGTATATGTTCCAGAAAAAACTTTCTTTGCATTACCAGTCATCAAAATTTCATCTTCTGATCTAGACCAATTAATTATTAGATTACCTCCTGGTAGATTTATTGCTGTTTTTGAATTACATAAACCTAGTTTGTATGCTGCCACATGTACAGCGCAAGCTCCTGTTCCACAAGCTAATGTTGGTCCTGCTCCTCTTTCCCATACAAGTACGTTAATATTATCTCTATTTATTATTTGGGAAAAATGAACATTTGTTTTTTCAGGAAATAATTTATGTTTTTCAAACACTGGACCTAATAGTGAAAGTGAAATTTGAGTGATATCTTCAAGAAAAAATATCAAATGTGGATTTCCCATCCCTACTGCATATCCCTGTTGTTCAAAATTCGATTCTTTAAAGTGATATGAAGGAATTGAATTGATTTTTGAATCAATTTTTGTTGGAATAGATTTAGTTTCTAATATTGGTTTTCCCATTTTTACAGTAATTTCACCATTATTATATTGAGCAATTTTTATACCAGCTTTTGTTTCGATCCTATATTCAGAAACGCTATAAGATCCTTTATTGGAATTGTGTAGATATTGAACTAAACACCTGATTCCATTTCCACACATTTGAGCCTCCGAACCATCTGAATTATAGATAATCATCTTGGCGTAATTATTTCTATCAGGTTCCATGATGAAAATTACGCCATCACCACCTATCCCGAATTGTCGATCACACAATTTTTTTATATCGATAGTTTTGTCAGATAGAAATTTTTTGAAAATATTACTATTTCTGGAATCAATTATTATAAAATCGTTCCCATTACCATGATATTTTTCAAATATTATATTGTTCATTTAAAAATTATATATCTAATAAATTTTAATTATAAATTAAAGCTTTTAACAATCTATTTCTTTTTATAGAATCAATATTAAAATAATATTTTACTAAAGCTAAAATAAGTGATTACTTCTGAAAATACAGATAACAGAGCAAATAATTTATATAAACCATCTGATATAGAGGGTAAATGGCAGAAAATTTGGGAAGACGATAACTTATATAATACAGATGAGCAAGCAAGTAATAAAGAAAAATTTTATGCCTTATCCATGTTTCCCTACCCTTCAGGAAACCTTCATATGGGTCATGTGCGCAATTATGTAATAACAGACTTAATTGCACGATTTCAAAGATTTCAGGGCAAAGTAGTGTTACATCCGATGGGCTGGGACGCATTTGGTTTACCTGCTGAGAACGCTGCGATAGAAAGAGGAATAAATCCTGATAAGTGGACTAAACAAAATATCGCTCATATGAAATCACAATTAAAATTATTAGGTCTTTCAGTTGATTGGGATAGAGAATTTGCCACTTGTGATGAAAATTATTATGTATGGACTCAATTTTTATTTTTGGAATTACATAAAGCAGGTCTTGTTTATCAAAAGGAGTCTGAGGTAAATTGGGACCCAATTGATAATACTGTTTTAGCCAATGAGCAGGTTGATTCAGAAGGAAAATCATGGAGATCTGGAGCGATAGTTGAAAAGAAACTTTTAACTCAATGGTTTTTAAAAATTACTGATTATGCAGAAGAGTTATTGCAAGATTTAGAAAAATTAAATGAGTGGCCTGAAAGAGTAAAGATAATGCAAGAAAATTGGATTGGTAAATCAATAGGTACGAATATTAATTTTAAAATAAAAGATTTTAAAAAGGAAAAGATACAAGTATTCACAACCAGAACTGATACTTTATTTGGGGTAACTTATTTAGCAATATCAGTTAATCATCCTTTAATTAAAAAAATATATGATAATAAAATTTTAAGTAAACTAGAAAATTTAAAAATATATTTACAAGAAACTAAAGATAAAGATCAAAAGAAAATTGGTATTCCAACAAATTTAATAGCAATAAATCCGATAAATTCAAAGGAAATTCCTATATGGATAGCAAGTTATGTTCTTGATGAATATGGAACTGGAGCTGTTATGGGAGTCCCAGCACATGATGAAAGGGATTTTGAATTTGCCAAAATTAACTCTATTGATATTAAACAAGTAATTATTAAGGATAAAGATAAAATTACCAGCGAATTAAATAATGCTTTTACGGATAATGGTTTTTTAATTAACTCAAATAATTTTGATGGCTTAAATAATAGTAATGCCAAAAAAGATATTTCAGAACATGGTGAACGAAATGGTTGGGCCGAAAATAAAATTCAATTTCGTTTGAGAGATTGGTTAATTTCTAGGCAAAGATATTGGGGATGTCCAATTCCAATTATTAAGTGTACTAATTGTGGTTCTGTTCCTGTTAATAAAAAGGATATTCCGGTTAAGTTACCAAATGAGATTAAAATATCCTCTAATAAAATTAATTCACTAGGTAGTAATGAAAGTTGGATTAATACGACATGTCCAAAATGCGGTAATTTGGCGAGTAGAGAAACGGATACTATGGACACCTTCATGTGTTCATCATGGTATTTTTTAAGATATCCTTCATCCAAATCTTTAACAAAGCCATTCGAAAAAGAAAAAATCAATAAATGGTTACCTGTTGATCAATATGTTGGAGGTGTAGAGCATGCAATTTTACATTTGCTTTATGCAAGATTTCTTACCAAAGCCCTAAGGGATAATAATCTTTTTGATATTGATGAACCATTTAAGAGGCTCTTGACACAAGGTATGGTTCAATCTGCAGCTTATAAAAATTCAATAACTGGAAAATATATCTCTCCAACTGATATTAAAGATATAAATAATCCAAAAGATCCAAAAGACAATTCAAAACTTGAGGTTCTTTTTGAAAAAATGTCAAAATCTAAATATAACGGTATAGACCCTGAATCTGTAATAAAAAAATATGGAGCAGATACAGCAAGAATGTTTATTTTATTTAAAGCTCCTCCTGAAAAAGATCTTGAATGGGGTGATTCTGATGTAGAAGGGCAATATAGATTTCTATGTAGAATATGGAAACTTTTCTTAGATTACAGTAATAATGATATTTCTCATGAAGCAAATAAACTTAAACAAGAAAATGAAAGCTCATTATTAAAGTCTATAAATATTGCTATAAAAGAAATTTCTAATGATATAAAAAACAATCAATTTAATACAGCAATATCAGAATTAATGAAGTTTTATAATTCAATATCCTCGAATCTAAATCATGTAAGTAAAGACTTAAGAAAAGAAGCTCTTATGAAATTTTGTATATTATTAGCTCCATTTGCCCCTCATATCTCTGATGAAATCTGGCATTTAATTGGTAATTCAAAATCAGTACACCTAGAAAAATGGCCAGTATTAGATGAAGATGCTCTAAAGGAAAATAGCTATGAATTAGTAATTCAAATAAATGGAAAAGTAAGAGATAAAATTAATGTAGAAATTAATATTTCAGATGATGAAATTAAGGAAAAAACATTAATTCGACCTAATGTAAAAAAATGGATTGATAATAAAACAATCAGAAAAATAATAATTGTAAAAGGAAGAATTATAAATATTGTCATATAATATTAATTAATTTTTTTAATTCTTATTGTACTTGGGTTAGACCAATCTCCATTTATAAGATAGTTATCATTACCAAAACACATCTGACGAATTATAAAAAATATTGGCTCAGGTGATAAATTCCCAAGAAGAGAAGTAATTTCATTGATTGACAAATCCTCTCCATTATTAAGTAATTCTGTTACTTGTTTTTGATAATCAATTATTTCTGCGGCTGCTTTTTTACCAGCTTCTACACCAGGTTGATCATACGCATTTATATCAACTAATTCTGCGTAAAAAGAAACAGCTCGCTCAAATAGAGCAATTAAGGCACCTAGCGTTAAACAATTTAACTTATCTAAGGTGATTGTTATGCTTTGCCTATTTTCGTTGGATAGTGCAGATCTTGTACCTTGTAAAAAACCTGATAAAAATTCTTTAGGATTATCAGAGTCAAAATAGTAATTACCATTAGGGGTATCAAGTAACTCTATAAAAACACAAAAGAAATTATCAATACCATCTCTTAACTGTTGAACATATGCATGTTGATCAGTAGAGCCTTTATTACCAAAAACAGATATTCCTTGATGAACGACATCACCCTTCCTATTAAACTTTTTACCTAGAGACTCCATAACTAATTGTTGAAGATATTTACTAAATACTTGTAACCTATCTCTATAAGGTAATACAACCATGTCTCTCTTACCTATTCCATCACCAGAAAAAAACCATGCTGATGATAGTAGAGCAGCAGGATTGTTTTTAATATTGGGTATCCGAGTTAACTCATCCATTATTGCTGCACCTTTAATAAATTCAGAAACATCTCGATTAATAAGAGCTAAAGGAAGCAGGCCAACTGAGCTAGTAATACTGGTCCTGCCTCCAACCCAGTCAGGAAGATTAAATATTTTCAACCATTTCTCAAATTGTGCTTTTTTATATAATTGGCTATCTTTCATTGTTATTGCTATTGCGTTTGAGTTCCAGTCTAAATTTTTATTTTCTACATGATTTTTAATTATATTCATTGCTATTTTTGGTTCAGGTGTTCCACCTGACTTACTTACAACAACAAATAATGTGGTAGCCAATTTATCAGATAATTCATCTAATTTCTCACTTATTAAAAATGGATCAATATTATCAATGTATGAAAAATTCAATCCACAAGAATTCTCTTGTAATGCTTCAGTTATTAATAATGGTCCTAGACCGCTTCCTCCAATACCTATCCATAAAACGTCAGTAAATTTTTGATTTTTATTATTGGTGATTTTACCCTCTAATATATTTTCTCCAAATTCTGAAATATCTCTAATCTCATTATTGATTTCATCCTTTATAAGATTATTTGGAGCAACAGATGGATTTCTTAACCAATAATGTCCAACTTGTCTTTTCTCATCAATATTTGAAATCGCGCCAGCTTCTAATTTCTTAAGGGCTGAAAAAACGTTTTTAAATTTATTTTCTAAAGATGATATTTGGTCAAGAGTAAAATTTATTTTGCTGATATCTAACCATATATTTACTTGTTTATCAAACCAAAGGTAGTTGCAATATTTATCCCATGAATTAAAATCATTATTCATTTTATATTTTGACTATTTTCTTATTTTATTTATTATATCTAGTTTATTCTTCGTAAATACTAATCATTTCAATTTATTTAGTTATATTATTTTTAGATCATAATGTTTGTGAATTTTAATAAATAATATTAGGGTTTTTTTTTATTTATATCTCATTTATTATTTAATAAAAATATCAGCTTTTGGATAAATCATTCAATTATTTAATTTCACCTGAAATTTCACAACTTAGAGAATTTTCACCAAAATTAAAAATAGCAATTTTAGCTTCAGGAGAAGGATCAAATTTTCAAGAATTAATTGATCTCTCTAATTCAAATAAATTTGATATAGATATTAAGATTTTAATTACAAACAAATCAGAGGCTGGCTGTATATCAAGAGCTAAAAACTCCAATATCTCTTATAAGGTGATTAAAAGCTCTGATTATGAAAATAAGGATTATTTTGAGGATGAAATTATTAATACAATTAAAAAACAGGAAATAGAACTTGTTGTTATGGCGGGTTGGATGAAAATTATGTCATCAAAATTTGTTAATGAATTTAAGAATAAAATAATAAATATTCATCCATCATTACTTCCTTCTTTTAAAGGAAGTAATGCAATTAAAGAAGCTATAACAAATAATTCCAAGATCACTGGTTGTTCAGTACATTTTGTAGAACCAGAGGTTGATAGTGGTCCCTTAATTATGCAAGCAGCATTAGCTATTTCGGATAAAGATAATTTAGAGACAATAACTCAGAAATTACATTTATTGGAACATAAAATATTACCACTCTCAATTTCTCAGGCCGGATACATTATCCGGAATAAATTCATGGGTAATGATTAATCATTTCTAACCCATTATTTATTGGCAAGCCAGATATTAGATTAAGGTTTTGTATGGCTTGCCCTGTTTGTCCTTTAATTAAATTATCTATTACTGATAAAATAATTATTCTTCCATTTCTTGTATCCACTTTGACAGAGAGATGGATTTCATTTGTATTCTTAACCCACTTGGTGGAAGGATAAACATCAACTGGTAATACTCGAATATGCGAATAGTTTCTATAATAATTTTCTAATATAATTCTACAATCAGAAGAAGTTAAACCTGGATCCCGTAATCTTCCATAAATTGTCGAATGCATACCTCTAGTCATTGGTATTAAATGAGGAGTGAATAGTAGTTCAATATCATTACCAGAAATAAAACTTGCAATTTGTTCTATTTCAGAAGTATGTCTATGATTTATTAGTCCATAGGCAGATAGACCATCTCCACATTCAGAAAATAATAATTTTTGATGTGGTTCTCTGCCTCCACCTGATGTACCACTTTTTGAATCTATTACTATACCTTCATTATCAATAATCCCTTGGGATAAAAATGGGCTAAGTGGAATTAGAGCAGATGTTGGGTAACATCCAGGGCAGGCGATTAAACTTGCTTTTGAGATATCTTTGAAATTAATTTCAGGAAGACCATAAACTGCTTCTTTACACAAATCATCGTCATCTCTCTTATATTTTTTGGCTTCGTTAGAATATACATTGTTCCATTGATCAAGAGATTTATACCTATAATCGGCTGATAAATCAATTACTTTTAATCCTTTTTCTAGTAAACCTCTTGTTAATGTTGAAGAAATTCCACTAGGCAAGCAAAGTAAAGCAACATTAGCTTTATCGGCGATTCTATCTGCTGATATTTTTTCTATTAAATTGTCAGACTCTAAATTTATGAATGGAAAATTATCGCTCCATTTTGTTCCTGAAGATTTATTACCTCCTAAATAAGAAATTTTATAATTTTTATTATCCTTTAACAGATTTACTGCTTGTATTCCCCCATAACCAGTAGCACCAACTATTGCAACATTCATTTCTCTTTATTGGCAGACTTTAAGATAGGATTATAAGTGTTGAATAAAATAATAATTAAAACACTTTTTTCTATATTGAATTGTAATAATGAAAGAAACAAGTCCCAAATCAAATAATGGAACAATTGTGGATAATAATGAAAATTTTAATATAAAATTTGATCCCATAAGCGATGCATTAGCAGCCATAAGAAATGGAGAATGCATAATTGTTGTTGATGATGAAAGAAGAGAAAATGAAGGAGATTTAATTTGTGCTGCTCAGTTTGCAACTCCTCAACAAATTAACTTTATGGCGACAGAGGGTAGAGGTTTAATATGTTTAGCAATGCAAGGAGAGAAGTTAGATGCCTTAGATCTTCCTTTAATGGTTGATCGGAATACAGATGAAAATCAAACTGCATTTACTATTTCAATAGATGCAGGTCCTGAGAATAATGTAACTACAGGTATATCAGCAGAGGATAGAGCTAAAACTATCCAAGTTGCAATAAATCCTACAACTAAGCCAGAGGATTTAAGAAGACCAGGTCATATATTTCCACTAAGAGCAAAAAAAGGAGGAGTATTAAAAAGAGCAGGCCATACCGAAGCCGCTGTAGACATAGCTGCCATGTCTGGTCTTTATCCTGCTGGTGTGATTTGTGAAATTCAAAACCCAGATGGCTCAATGTCAAGACTTCCCCAACTTAAGGAATATGCGAAAGAATGGGGTATGAAGTTAATATCCATTGCAGACCTAATCAGTTATAGATTTCAAAACGAGAGATTTGTTTATAGAAAATCTGATGCAATACTCCCAAGTATTTTCGGTAATTTTAAAGCATATGGATACATAAATGAACTTGACGATTCTGAACATATTGCACTAGTAAAGCAAAAGTCAAATAAATTAAGTGAACCAGTATTAGTAAGGATGCATTCAGAATGTTTAACCGGTGATGCTTTTGGATCACTTCGTTGTGATTGTAGACCCCAGTTAGAGGCAGCATTAGCAAGGATTGAAAAAGAAGAAGAGGGTGTGGTTGTTTATTTAAGACAAGAAGGAAGAGGTATTGGATTGATTAATAAATTAAAAGCATACAGTTTACAAGATGGGGGTTTGGATACTGTAGAAGCAAATGAAAAATTGGGTT
>QCUB01000023.1 GCA_003210895.1 Prochlorococcus sp. AG-676-M04 | reverse complement strand
ATGATTTAATGAAATGTCGTATTGAAATAATTAGTCATTGGAAAAAATTGTATGGAACGATTCCAAATGAACACATAATAGAAGCTTCTATGGACTGGTTCTGTGTAGATATCTGGCCAAATATTGATGGAACAGAGCAATTACCCTTTACATGGAGTGCAGCTAACAAGTTAATGTCGGAATTATGTCCATTCTGGTCAAAACAAGCTCCTTCTTTAGAACTAGTTATTTTAATGATAGGAGTTCTAGAAGACCCATTTGCAACACCTGACTTAATTAATAGAATACCTACTTTAGTAAGAAGATTTGTAAGCAGGTTTAAAAGAAAAAATAAGGGTAATTCATTTGAAGCATTAGATTCAACGATGACTGTACATGGAGCTCTAAAATTATTAGATTTATCAACAGCTGCTGGATCTTCACATACGTTAAATAAAATTAGAGAAGCTTATAAAACTAAGGCGTTAGAATCTCATCCTGACTCAGGTGGGTCAACTGATGAAATGAGAAAATTAAACGAAGCTTACCAATTACTTAAAAACCTTTACAGAAAATAGTTTAATTAATCTTACATAAGACTCAAACTAAGTCCATACATTAGTCTCAAACAAGACAAAAGAGATGTTTTGAAATTTTATTCAAATAGGAAATTAATGAAATAAAATCAAAAATTTAATATCAATATTTAATATAAACTTTATTAAAAAATCTAGTAATAAAAATAAAGTATTAATCTTTATTTTTAATTTTAATATATATTACCTTTCTCATATAAGACTAATTATTATACTTCTAATAAAAATAAATTCTTGGAATATAATAAATAACATAGTATTACTATTCTTATATTAGACTCAATAATAGTCTAGAATTAAATCTTACATGATATTAATGATAAGAGTATGTTTATGATAAAAAAAGAAAATTAAGTCCTTTGGGTGTCCAATTTATTTAGGCAATATATAAATGCTTAGTAATAAAGGGTTTTATGATTAGTAGCGCTGCCTTAAAGACAGTACTACTTATCTTGAAGCTTTTGAATTGCTGTTTTCTTATCAATACTTGGAATATCACTCAATCCATTCGCATCAAACCAAGGAGCACTAGCCCAATCAAATCCATCACCAAAAGTATTATCTGGCGCTGTTATGTACCAATGGCATGAAGAATCTGGGACATCAACTGAACATTTTGACCAATCATCAGACCATTGAGGTACTTGCACCCAAAGAACTGAGGATATCAGAAATGAAAGAATATTAATCATGAATATTATTATATAAGATTATTTAGATTTATAGGGATATAGTTTCTCTCATATAAGAATCAACATAAGACTATATATGAGTCTTATATAAGATTACTGATCTGCTAATCTCTTAACTTTGTAGAGTATTTATTTTCTATTATTTCAACTATTTCATCATGAAGATCAACTATGTCCGAATCTAATAATGTTTTTGCAGAATCTCTATAAGACAATCTAAATGTATAGCTTATGAATTCTTTACCAAAGTTATCATCATCATATATATCGATTAAATGAACGTCTTCTAATAATTTTTTTCCAGATTTCTTTATTTGTGAAATTATCTCCTTTACTAAGTATTTTTTGTTAAATATAAAATTAATATCTCTTTCCATTTTTGGAACTGTTGGAAATTGTTTATAAACTGGTATCCATTTATTTTTTCTTGTGCTAGCTTTTAAAATATTATCTACTGTTAATCTAAATAAATACATTTTTTTTAAGGCCTTTTTATCAGAAATTAATTTTGGATGTATTTCACCAAAATATCCAACTTCATTACCTTCTATAAATAATTTAGAGTTTCTTCCAGGATGAAGAAAATCTATAGAATCGGTTGGTTTATCATCAATTTTTAAATTTAAAATAGACAATGCTTCCTTTAACTTTCCTCGTGCCTCGTAATAATTCAAATTATTATCTTTACTTGAGCGTATCCATTTTTCAAATTTATTATTTCCATAAATTACTCCATTTAGTATTTCTTCTTGTGAAAAATCTGGTTTTTTATGAAAAATATTTCCAACTTCAAATATCCAACAATAATCTTGTCCTGATTTAATATTTTGATTACATATCCTAATGTGTTCTTCCCAAATATTATCTCTTAAACAACTTGTTTCAAGTAATAATGGATTTGAGATTTTAATTAAATCATTATTAGTTTCTGGTACTAAGGAATAAGACAAAACCTCGTTAAATCCAATATTAATAAATCCTGTTTTTAACTTTCTTAAAACAATTTGAGAAGAAGAAAGCTTTCCTGGTTTAATTGGATTTGGTAAATTCAAATCAAACTTGTCATAACCAATTAATCTAGCAATTTCCTCTATCAAATCTATTTCTCGTAATAAATCATGCGATCTGTTGGGAATAACTTCTACATCCCATCCATATACTTTTTTATGTAAGGTGCAGCCTATTAATTTTAATTTGTCTGTTATTTCTTTATCTAATAAATTTCTCTTTTCAATTTGAACATTTATATCTAAATCATCATTTCTAATTACTATTGGACCCAGGAGTTTATAAATTCTTTCTCTTCTTAATGGTATTAAGATTTCTGTATTAACCAATTCTATTGAAGTATTAATTATTGGATTTGGAATATTAAAAAATTCTTCTAAAATATTAATTGCTCGGGTTACTGAATCTAATGTATTTTTGTAAGAAATTCCCTTTTCAAATCTACTACTAGACTCTGTTCTAATTCCAATTTCTTTTGACGATTTCCTTATAGACACGGGATTAAAAACTGCCCCTTCAAGATAAATTGAAGAAGTATATTCATTTACAGCAGTTTCTAAACCACCAATAACACCAGCTATAGCAATAGGCTTATCGTCGCATGCAACTATTGTGATATTTTCATTTAAATTGTAATTTTCCCCATTCAAACATAAAAGACTTTCATTATCCTTTGCTTTTCTAACCGAGAAATCCTCAGGTAAAACCTCTCTACCAATTAAGTTCGTTACTTTGTCTTTATCAAATGCATGTAATGGTTGGCCTTGTTCTAAAAGAATATAGTTTGTTATGTCAATCAAGAGATTAATGGATTTAATTCCTGATTTATATAAACGATCTTTGAGCCAATGTGGAGACAATTCCTTGCCATTGACAGATTCAATATGGGTAATTGAATAAAGACAATTTTTTATTATAGCTTCAGGGCAAAGATCAAACTCTTTATAAACATTAATTTTATATACTTTATTTAATTCTGGAAAAGTTAACTTTGTTTCCAGAAGAGCAGATATTTCTCTAGCTATACCAACTACTGACATACCATCTGGTCTATTTGCAGTAATAGCTAAATCATAAATATAATCGTTCAGATCAAGTACTAGAGCTCCTGATGTTCCTAATTTATGTTTTGAAGCTATTTCCTCATTGACAATAGCAATACCCTCACTAGTGTCTTCAATACCTAATTCTTCTAATGAACATATCATCCCTTCACTCATAACACCTCTTATTTCACTCCTTTTAATAGTTAAATTAATCGCGCTTAAATGGGAACCTACAGTAGCAACGAAAACATATATGTTTGGTTTTATATTTTTAGCACCACAAATTATTTGCAGAAAATTAGAACTACCAATATCAACACTGCATATAGATAATTTATCAGAATTGACATGTTTGACTACAGATAAAACCTTTCCGAGAACAATCCCTTTAATATTTGAAGAACAGTCTATAAGAGACTCAACCTCGAAACCACCTGTTGATAGTTTTTCAGATAAATCATCCGGTGTAGTATTTATTTCTACAAGGGACTTTAACCAATTTTGAGATACCTTCATATATTATTTTTTGTCTAATGATACTAAAAGAAAGGTAATTATATGCAAAATAGTTTCTTGAAGTTGTACAATAGAAAATTATACATCAACGTATTAATTAAAATGGCTAAAAAAGGTACGAGAGTTGTAGTAACCTTAGAATGTACTGAAGCTAGAACGAGTTCAGAACCAAGGAGATCTAATGGTATTTCAAGGTATACAACTGAAAAAAACAAAAGGAATACTACTGAGAGATTAGAACTTAAAAAATTTAATCCACATCTAAACAAAATGACTATTCATAAAGAAATTAAATAAAAAAATTAAAAACAATGCCTAATTCAATTTTTAAAAAACAATTATCTCCAATTAAACCCGGCGATCCAATAGATTATAAAGACGTTGAGCTTCTCAAAAAATTTATAACTGAAAGAGGTAAAATCCTACCAAGAAGAATGACTGGATTAACATCTAAACAACAAAGAGATCTTACATATGCTGTAAAGAGAGCAAGAATTGTTGCTTTATTGCCATTTGTTAATCCAGAAGGATAATTTTAGAAATAGTAGTTACTGAAATAATATTTTAAATATTTGAGAGATTTAACTAATTTAAAAACATTTATTATTGATTCCAAGGATCCAAAAGAAGTAGATGATGCCTTTTCATTGGAAATAATTGAAGGAAATATAAAAAAATTATGGATACATATTAGTAATCCATGCAAATTATTTTTGTTAGATTCAAATATTGATATAGAAGCCAGAAGTAAAAATAGTAGTTTATATTTAATTGATCAATATATACCTATGTTGCCTACAGAAATAATTGAAAAGGCTAATTTAAATCAAAATAAATTATCAGATACAATAAGTGCATCAATTATATTTAATGATAACGGTTCAATAAATGAATATGAAATAGTAGAGGCAAAAGTTAAACCAAATTATCAATTAACCTACGATGATGCGGAAGAAATTATTGAATTAGAACCTAAAGAAGAATATGAAATAGTTGAAATAAAAAATTTATTACTTAACAGTATTAATTATCGCAAATCACAAGGGGCAATTAACTTTGATAGTCCAACGTATAAAATTAATATAAATAATGGTAATGTTGAGATTAATAATATAGAAAAAAGTATATCTCAATTAATTGTATCTGAATCAATGATATTAATGGGTTATGTTACTAGTTTATATCTATTCAAAAATAATATAGCTGCTCCTTATAGAACTCACAAAATAATTTGTGATGTAGAAGAGATATTAGAAAAATATAAAGATAGTGATATTAAGTATTCAATATTAAAACAGTACATGGGAAAAAGTTATATCACAACTAAGTCTAGTAAACATGAATCATTAGGTCTTATAAAATATACTCAATGTACGTCACCACTAAGAAGATATTTAGATTTAATTGTACAAAGACAGGTATTTAATAATATTACAAACTTTGAGCTATTAAATACTAATAAAATTAATGAAATAATAGATTTAACAAGAGTTAAACAATCAGAAAATAACAATATTTATAAAAATAATAAATTAAAATTTTTAAAAATATTCTTTATTAATCAAAATAAGTCTTCTTATAAAATAATATTTATTAAATGGATTAATAATAAGAAAAATATAGCTTTAGTTTATTTTCCAGAATATTCGTTAGAACTTCTAATTCTATTATATATATCAATAGAAACTTATACTAATAAAATTTATAAAGTAAAATTTAATGTTAACGATAATAATCTATTAGAATTTATACACTAAATAAAAAATATTATCATTAGCCAATTGTAGAAATTAAATTTGTTAATATAAAAAAAAAGATATTATGAGTTTTGTAATTACTACCCCATTATATTATGTAAATGATAAGCCTCATTTGGGAAGTATATATACTACGTTGATATGTGATGCAATAGCGAGATACAAAAGACTCTCAGGTGAAGATGTTATTTTTATTACTGGAGTTGACGAACATGGTTTAAAGATTCAAAGAACAGCAAGTAATAAAGGAGTTGATCCACAAACTCATTGTGATGATATTTCAAATGTCTTTATTAAAAACTGGAATGATTGGGACATAACATACAACAAATTCGTAAGAACAACTTCTAAAATACATGAATCTATAGTTGGCGAATTTTACAACAGAGTAAAGAAATCTGATGATATTTATATGGGGGTGCAAAAAGGTTGGTATTGCGTAGGATGTGAAGAATTTAAAGATAATCCAGAAAATTCACCAACTCATAAATGTCCAATACACCAAAAAGATTTGGAATGGAAAAATGAAGAAAACCTTTTTTTTAGGTTGTCAAAATACCAATCACAAATAGAAGATCTTATTAATGACCCTTCATTTATACAACCAAAAGAACGAAGAAATGAAATTATTAATTTCGTTTCAAAAGGTTTAAAGGATTTCTCAATATCTAGAACAAACTTATCATGGGGTATAAAAGTTCCCGAGATAGAAAATCACACTTTTTATGTATGGTTTGATGCTTTACTTGGTTATGTTAGTGCGATAAGCAAACAGATGAATAACGTATCATTAGAGGAATCTATTAATAATGGCTGGCCAGCTGATATTCATTTAATTGGCAAAGATATTCTAAGGTTCCATGCTGTCTATTGGCCAGCAATGCTTCTTTCAGCTGGAATGAAGTTACCCAAAAAAGTTTATGGTCATGGTTTTCTAACTCGGGAAGGTCAGAAAATGGGTAAAAGCTTAGGAAATGTATTAGATCCAAATATTTTACTATCTAAATATGGAAAAGAAGCTGTTAGATGGTATCTACTTAAAGATATATCTTTGGGAAGTGATGGTGATTTTCAAAATAAAAGATTTGTAGACATTATCAATAATGATTTGGCAAATACAATAGGAAACTTATTAAATAGAACATCATCGATGTCAAGAAAATGGTTTGATAATAAAGTTCCAAATAATGTGGAGTTAAATAATGATAATACTTTGGAACAATACTCAATAGAAACAGTTAAAAATTATAAAAAACATTTTAATTTATACGAATTAGATTTAGCAGCTAATATTATACTTAAACACGCTATCAATACAAATTTATATCTTAATCAAAAACAACCCTGGATATTAATTAAAGAAGAAAATAATATGAACCTGGTAAGTAATATTATTTATAATGTTTTAGAAAGTACAAGAATAATTGGCTTATTATTATTACCTTTATTGCCTGATTTGTCATCTAAAATAGATTTACAACTAGGTTCATTATATAACAAAGAAAAATCGTGGAATGAGCAACTAAAATGGGGCAAATTAAAATCTATGTCAATCTTACCTAAACCATATCCAATAATAGATAAGCTTGAATATGAATAAAATATACAAACTTTTATTGATAATTCTAATGTTTACAATTGGATGTAAAAGTACTGATAAGAAATACAAAAATATTAGTCAAGTAATTAATAATTTCGATATGAACATATATTCAAAAGAAGGTAATAAAATGTTAGCAATAAAAAGTCCTTTTTCCCAATATGAATCAATTTATAATAATTTTAATTTAAAAGAAACAACAATACATTTATTCAAGAATAATAATATAGAATATATAATAAATTCAGATGAATCAAAATTATCTAATAATAAATTACTTGAATTAAATGGTAACGTTTTAGTCAAAAATAATTTTGAACTAGGCGATAAATTAAATGCTAATAGTTTTACATGGAATATTCAGAATTCAGATTATTTATTAATCGGTAATGTCAAATTTGAAAATAATACAATTATTTTAAGTTCAAATAAAGCAGTCCTAAACAATAATAGTAAAATTATTAAATTTTTTAACCCTGTAAATTATATAAATAAAGATAGTAATAAGGAGAAAAGATATGAGATTAAATCAGAAAATGCTTACTATAATATAAAGACTAAATCCGTAATTTTTAGATCTAATGATGAAAGAGTTCGTTCTAAAATATATTTTTAATATTCATTTTTTAGAAAAATATTATTTACTTTCTTGGCCCAATTATTAATCCATTTTTCATCTGATTTTGTAAAACATCTGTTACTCCAACCTCCTATTAGAATAAATGATTTATGATTAATTGGAATTATTAAGATGGAAGGTACATTTGGACAAAAGTTTGTGAATTCGTCTCTACCAGGATAAAAATTTGTGTTTGCCAAGGAAACTAATTTCATATCTTTTACAGATCTCAAGCAAGTATCCCCAGGTTTAAAAATATTATTTGTTGTTATACCCCTTTTTAAGATATTTTTACCATCATTGTGAATTAATATCGTAGCCGCAGCAGTTGAAGTTAATATAGTCTCTGAACCCCACGCCAATTCATTTAAAATATCTTCAGGTAATTCAGGATCATATATAAATTTATTTTCGCCTACTAACTCAACTCTATCTCCCATATTAGGATTAAATTGTTTAAATAAAAAACCTACTAATACAATAATTATAGAAGAAATAGCAGATAAAACTTGTGCTCTTTCAAGTGCCGGAGATATTGAATCTATTGAAAAGAAATTTCCTAATTGAAAGACAAAAAGTATCGAGCCAACAACTATTAATGTTTTACCATTGAAATTCATATAAGTATCTTAAGAAAAATATAATAAATTAAATTCAATAATTACATTCAATAATTATATTGGATTTTTTCATAGAGGAAACTCTTACTTATAGTTTTTTATTATATAATTACCCTAAAACCCAAATGACTAATCTTACTTATAAATACTTTTTTTCAATAATAATGGTTGGATTTCTATTTATTGTAATTCCAACTAGGACCAATGCAGAAAGTTTTAAAAATATTGGCGACATGTTTATAGTTGGTCAACAAAAAACAATTATCAATTATGAAAAAAGTCAGCCATCATCTATTGATAATCCTGTAGTTGATCCAAATTTTAATGCTATGAGAGCTGAAGATACTGAGAATTCAACAGCTACCTACATTGTTATTGGGCTGTTAGTGGCGGCGACAATTATACCTTTGGCGACATGGTGGTATTTTTCTAAATAACACTTTATGGAAAACAATGATAATAAACAATCCAAGATTATATTTATTACAGGTGGCACCAAAAGTGGGAAAAGTGAATTCGCAGAATTCTTAGGAAAAAAAATCCATAAAATTACATATATTGCATTATCAGAGCAAAGACCAAAAGATAATAATTGGCAAAAAAAAATTCTTCAGCATCGTATTAGAAGACCAAAAGACTGGCAATTAATTGAGACTAATAATCTAATTTTTGCATTAAAAAATGAGAAAGGTCCAATACTAATTGATTCAATTGGTGGTTTTATAATGGAAAACATCCATAAAAAAGATGAAGAATGGGATAAAAGGATTAATTTACTTTTAGACCTTTTAAAAGTGAGGAAAAAAACAACATTAATTGTAGGGGAACAAGTAGGTTGGAGTTTAGTCTCGGAATATGAAATTGGAAATAAATACATTGAAAGACTAGGAATTCTCCAAAAAAAAATTAGCAAAATTTCACTTGAAAATTGGCTAACCTTAAATGGAAGAGCTATAAAATTAGATAACATAAGTTTCGATATACCCTCTTAAATATTGGAAATCTCTCTATTCGAGCCAAGGATTCCTCAAAATACTGGAAGTATTGCAAGAACATGTGCTGCTTTTGATATCACATTAAATTTAATTGAGCCTTTAGGTTTTAAATTAGAAGATAAATATTTAAAAAGAGCTGGTTTAGATTATTGGCCTTTAGTTAAAATAAAAAATTATCCCGACTTTAAAAAATTTAAGGAATCCAAAAATAATAAACGTATAATCGCCTTTAGTAAAAAAAATGGGATTTATTTGAAAAACTTTAGTTTTCTTGAAAACGATGTCTTATTATTCGGCAGAGAAGATACTGGATTGCCTGATTATGTTATTAAAGAAAGTGATTCGTTAGTGTCTATATTTATGCCAAAACTGGAATTATCAAACAATAATAAGGGTGTGAGGAGTCTAAATTTATCCGTTGCGTGTGGCATAGCAATATATGAGGCAAATAAACAAATTAATTTCCAAAATGGTAATTAAGACAAGTCATGATTTAAAATAGATATATGTCTCGGTAGCTCAGCTGGTTAGAGCGGCGGATTCATAGCCCGCAGGTCGCGTGTTCAAGTCACGCTCGAGACATTTCTAACAAGGTGCGACACTTATTTATAAATATCTTTTTTATTTTTATTCATTATATTCTTAAATAACTTAAATTCAATAAAAGCTTTAATCATTTGAACTTCATCTTTTATATAACTATCATCTAATTTGAGATTATCATTTTCTTTATTTGTATTATTCTTACCTTTTTCATTATTAACAAATAAAAATTTACTGTTATTACAATCTAAGTCATAAGTAACGCTATTTAAAGAACTATTTATTACTCTTCTAGAAGTAAGCGCTTCTTCAACTAAAATTCCTGTAACTTTAGATTGACTTAATTTGTTATGCTCGCAAATTTTGTCAATTATATCCTGTACTTCCAATCGTGGTAAAAACCCAATTCTTTTTCTTTTAGAGGGCATATAATTTAATACTGTTACACTTGCATATTATAAGTGTTGCACTATATTAAAAATAAGTCAATAAAATCACATGCAAATATTGATACTACCACTAGGTTTTATATTATGGTATTTAGCTTATGAAGCGAAGCCGATAAATAATGATGAAGCAACATGTTTGTGGGAAGAAGATAAATTTGCTAAAAGGGCAAAATTATTAAATATTCTTAGAGAGAGTTTTTAAATTAGTTACATAAACTAAATCAAAATATTTTTATATGACTAATTATATATAGAGAATAAATTGGAGTTTAACAAAATATCGGCAGCTATAAAATCCTAATTTTTGAAAAATGGAAATTCAATCTCATTACCATTACAAAATCTATCGAGCATTAACTCTATACTTGCATTACTTACTTTGCAATCTTTTGAATAGTTAATAGATTCAACACTATTTTTCTTTAATTTCTTAAACTTTATAGATTGAGATTGCATATTATTATTTTCAATTAAGTAATCATTATATGAATAACTTAAGATAGATAGCATTATTTTTTATATTAATTTAATGTTTAGATTTTAAAGTTTCCCATCTCATGTTATCTTTTAAATCATTAATACTAGTTGAAATTGATGCTAAATTTAGTATCTGAAAAATTTGTTTTTTATTTAATCTTTCAGAGGCAATAAGGCTGTTAATCATATCGAGTACCGAATCGTCATTGATATTCATTAGCTTTACAGTTTTCGTTTATTAATTTCAATAATATAGTAGGAATAAATTTAGATTATTGAATCTAATATTAAATTTATCAATATATAATTAAAATCTGTATATAAATTAAACTTAGTCTCATATTTTAAAATTTAATGTAATAATAATTTCTTAATTAAAGGAAAATAAAATTATTAAAACCCAATTTGCTTACATTTCGTTTAATGTAAAAGAAAAAAATTTTAATGTTTAAAAAATCAGATCCTGAATACATAAGTAGAAGCGATGCAAAAGAAATGATTGAGGATGCTCTAAGAAGGCACAATAGAAGGTCAACTATAATTTCAAGTGTTTTGGGTTGGATACTAATAGGAGGCTATTCATTCGGATTATTTCAGGCAGTACAGAACATATAAGTAAAAATATAAAGAAGTCTATTAAATGTTAAATTAAATACAGTTAATTAAATATCATGAGAGAATATATCAATATAAATTTAAAAATTATTGATAAACATTTAAAGAAAAGAACAAAAAAACTTTCTAAATTAAATAGTAATTCTATAAAGCAGGAGTTTAAAGAATGGAATGACCCATTATTGGATAAAGAATTAATTTGGACATTACCTGACTTAACAAAAATCGAAAGATATAAAAACTTTTGTAGATCAATAAAAAAAGAAATCAAGTAAAAATTTATTTACCTAAATGAATATCATTAATCTTTAAGTATAAGTATCCAGCAAATCCGACAACATTCAATATTAGAACAAATAACCAAGCATTGATTGGTTGATCAGAGTCTAATTTTTTAATTTTGAGTTTAGCCTTTAACCTATCTATGTAATTAGACATAATTTTTAATTTGTTCTAAATAAAAATTTCTTTAATTATTTTAAATAAAAATTCATATAATAAATCTACTTACGTTATTAAAAAAATTTAATTATTTATTAGCATTATTATCATCACCTCTATTAATTGGATATTTAATCAATTCTCTTTTTAGATTTTTTATTAATTTAGAGTAATTTAAAATACTAAATTTTCTTGTTAAAGAATAATGCCAATTCATAAATTCAAATTAAGGAAATACTTGCTATATTATAAACGTTAAAATTATAATAAAATTTAGGGCTGTAATGTCCAATAAATTTTTCATAAAAGGACTAAAATTTCCATGAGTTTAAGAGTTGGTCAAGAAGCACCAGATTTCACTGCAACAGCAGTATATGATCAAGAATTTAAAGAAATAACCTTATCCAGTTATAAAGGTAAATGGGTTGTATTATTCTTCTATCCGTTAGACTTCACTTTTGTTTGTCCAACAGAAATTACAGCTTTTAGTGATGAATACAACAAATTTGCTGCATTGAACACCGAAATACTTGGAGTATCTGTAGATAGTAAAAATTGTCATTTAGCATGGATACAAACACCAAGAAACGAGGGAGGTATAGGAGATATTAATTATCCTTTAGTTTCTGACTTGAAAAGAGAAATCTGCCAAGCTTATAATGTACTTAACGATGATGGAGAAGCAGATAGAGGGTTATTTCTTGTAAATCCAGAAGGAATTGTAATGCACACAACCGTTAATAAAGCCCCAGTAGGAAGAAATGTCGAGGAGACTCTAAGAATACTTCAAGGTTATCAATACGTAGCCGCTAATCCAGATGAGGTGTGTCCTGCTAACTGGACACCAGGAGATAAAACTATGTTAGAAGACCCTAAGGGAAGTAAGGAATATTTTTCTGCCCTCTAAGTAGGAATAGATAATATTTTTATTTAATATATTTAGTTATAAAGAATTGAATAATATAGGAAAATAAATAAGTAAAAAATTACAATTTTTAAAATAGGTATAATTTGATTCTTATGTAATATTGGAACACTCCAATCACTCAAATAAGATTCATATGAAATGTATGACCATAAATAAAATAGTATTTCAGCTGAAAGTAAAAATATTAAATTAATAAAGTTTATATTTTCAAACTTAAAAATATTTTTAAATATTATTGAATTATCAAATATGATATTATTTATTTTTATATACCAAATCAAAACTGATATCATAATAAAATTTAATAAAACGATTTTTTTAATGATAAATTTAATTTTCTTGAATATTAAAAAAATAGAAAGAATTACAACAAAGAAAATTACTTTTTCAATGTCATAGTTAAGAAAATATTTATTATCACTAATAAATAAATATAAAAATATTTTTAAATTTATAAAAAAGTAACTAAAAATAATAGTTGACAGCGATATTAAAACTGTAACTGTAGTTAAAAGCAGTGATAAGCCAGTAATTTGAGTATTTTTCTTAATACTAAATTTATAATATGTAAATATATTTAAAGAATTTATACATACAAGAATTGGACAAATTAACCCACTAAAAAAATATAAGGTTTTATAAATAGTAAAATTGTTGATATTAAACAAATATAAATTTAGCCATTGATTTTGTACTAATGGAAATAGTACTACTAATAAAAAAATTAAGGTTAGCCTTGCTAGGCTAAAATTTATAATCAAGGTAAGGAATTTAAATTAAATGTATTAAATCACACATTTAATAAATCAAAAGTTATTTTTTTAAAAATATTATTTTCGATAGTTTCTTTGGTAATAAGAATTTCAACTAATTTTTCTAATAAAATTCTGTTTTTAAGGATAATGTTTATAGCATTATTTAGAGATATCTTTGAAATATTGATTATTTCATTATCTATTCTGGAGTATGTATTATCGGCTATTAATGATTTATTTCTAACAAATCCATCTCCTAATAATGTCTCTTTACTGTTTTCAAGAGATAGAGGACCTATTAAAGAAAATCCATATTTCGTTACCATTTCTCTAACAATATTTGTTGCATATGATATGTCATTAATAGAGCATTGAGTGATTTCATTTTTGCCGAATACTATTGTTTCAGCAGCTCTACCTGCTAATGCGATTTCAATTTTAGATAATAATAATTTTTTTGAAATTAATCCACTTGAGACAACATCTTCATCTGGATTAATTTTGGTATAACCTCCCATATATCCAGATCTTGGAAGAATTGTAATTTTATCTACTGAATCAATCCCATTCCTTACAGCCGATACAATTGCGCGCCCTACCTCATTATAAGCAATAATTTTTTTTGTATTTAGAGATGAAATTATAGAAGTTCGCAGACCGAGAGTAACTTTATCTAATGCATTTTCTATATGAAAATCATTAATTGATTTTGATTCATCTCGAGCACAATGAATTGCACTTTCATTCATTAAATTTGCTAAGTCAGCTCCAGAAAAACCTACTGTTCTTGTAGCCCAATATGCTAAATCAACATTTTTTGAAAGAGGTTTCGATAAGGAATGAACTGAGAGTATTTTTTTTCTACCTTCTAAATCAGGTAACATAACCTCTATTTTTCTATCAAATCTTCCTGGCCTAAGAAGTGCTGAATCTAATATATCTGGTCTGTTTGTGGCTGCGATAACAATTATTCCAGAATTATCTGCAAATCCATCTAATTCTGTTAATAACTGATTAAGAGTTTGTTCCCTTTCATCATTGCCTCCACCTATACCAGAACCTCTTTGTCTTCCAATAGAGTCAATTTCATCAATAAATATTATGCAAGGAGACTTTTCCTTTGCTTTCTCAAATAAGTCTCTAACTCTACTTGCTCCAACTCCAACAAATAGTTCAACAAATTCAGAAGCCGCAATTGTAAGGAAAGGAACTCCAGATTCTCCAGCGATAGCTTTAGCTAATAATGTTTTACCGGTTCCTGGAGGACCAATTAATAGAACTCCTTTTGGAACTTTTGCTCCAAGATCTGAGAATTTTTTTGGTTCATTTAGAAATTTAATTACTTCTTTTAATTCTTCAGCTGCTTCAGGAACTCCAGCAACATCTTCAAATCGTGTATCTACATCATCAATGGTTATAAATTTAGCTTTATTCTTACCAAATCCTAGAGCTCTTGATGCAATTTTTGAAGTACTTCTCAATATCAAAACTATAGCAATTATAAAAATTAAAAATAGAGCAACTGATGCAAACGAATTAGCTGTTAAGGACTCTTTTCTATTATTATTAATAGTTAGATCAATATTATTTTCAGATGCTTTTTCAATTATTAGTTGATCGTTATATAGGATAGGAACTTTTTCTTTTTTTCCATTCTTATACAAAACATCAATTTCTCTCTTTCTAGGATAGAAGTAAATAGATTCTATATTTCCTGAATCCATTTCTAATAAGAGATCAGAATAGCTTGTATTAGAATTTGAATATGAGTAATTGGATTTAAAGAACACTAATCTTCAATAATATATTATTAATAAAGCTTAAAAGCTCAAATTAAGGATTGCAGTATTTGTACCAAATATACTCAAATATTTGGGAGATAACCATTAAAAGGTTATATTATTAAAAAGATAAAAGAAAATTATCATGGCTGTTCCAAAGAAGAAGAAATCAAAAAGCAAGAGAAATCACAGACATGCAGTTTGGAAAGGTAAAGCTGCAATTGCAGCACAAAAGGCGATGTCATTAGGTAAATCAGTTTTAACAGGTAAAGCACAAGGTTTTGTATACCCAATTGAAGAGGAAGAAGAAAGTGAAGAATAACATTTTAAGAACCTAATTTAAAGGCTTCAAGTATCACCGCGTAAGTAGCTCCTATACGAATCTTATCAACGATTGACCATAATTTAAATAAGCTAGATTTGGAAGATGGTTTAATTCTAATAATTAATTCAATAATTAAAATTATTATGGGGACCATAATTAATTCATTTTTACCTTCAGATATGAATTTGGTAACAAAATTAGCAAATAAAAAGTAACCTATCAAAACTGAAATAATGTTGATAGATTTTGATTTCCAAGAAGAACTTAAAAATCCAAATAATAAATTATTAAACTTATCATTAATTTTTGAAAACTTAGTTTTTTGCACTTTTAATATGTCTTTAAAAATCTTTCCAAATAAGTACAGTCGACATAATGATTTTCAAGTCTAGGTCCTTTAATAACATTAGCTTTGCAACGTTCATCGCCCAGAGTATCCATAACACAATTTAAATCTATATCTTCTTCAATAACTGTTGGTATATTTGATGGGACATAAATAGTAGGTAGTTTAGCGGTTAAAGATGATCTAAGACCTGCATTTGAATCTTCAAAAACTATAGATTTTGTATTTTTAATACCACTTAATTTCATAGCTTTTAAGTATGGCAAAGGATTTGGTTTATGAAATCGAACATCATCACTAGAAATAATAAATTCAAATGGATTAGATTCTTTAAATAATAGATTAGTTATTAATATCGCTTGTTTCCTAGAACTTGAAGTTACTATAAATTGCCTTACATTCTTTTCATATAATTCTTTTATTAATCTATAAACACCTGTCTTAAGAGAAATAGTATTATTTTTTTTTACATGATTAATATAGTGATATTGCTTTCTTTCGTGAATCTTTATTACTTCTTTATTATCCATTGATTTATTAATAATTTTTGAATAGTATGCAATTCTATTTTTACCTCCATTTATTTTTAATAGATCAATATAAGTTGATATATCCCAATTCCAATTTAGATTAAAATCATTAAAAGCGTAATTAAAAGCTGGCAAATGAGCCTCTAATTCAGTATTAGCAATTGTCCCGTCTAAGTCCCAATAAACACCCTCAAGATAATTCACTAAGAGTTCAAATAAATTTTTACTTGCGAAAAAAAACAAGTGCGATAATTGCTGGTCCAGCCAATGCAACAACGGCTAAAGGTATAAGTGTTGCCATGAAGTTAATAATATAATGTGATACTATTTTTACAAATAAACCTAACAACTGTACCAATACGTAACAAGATTGAATTAAATTATGAAGTCATGGAGTTGTATAGAAAATTGTGGGGCTTGTTGTCGCTTTGATTTAACTGAAAGAGATGATTTATCAAACATATTAAGTAGCAATGATATTGCTTTAATAAATTCCATGTCAACAAAAGATGGATGGTGTAAACATCTTGATAAATCAAACAAAAAGTGCAAAATCTATGAATCGAGGCCTCATTTCTGTCGGGTAAATGAATTTTCAACTTCATTCAAAGGGTATTTACAAAATGGTGATAAATTCCTAATAAATTGTTGTAAACAACATATATCTTCTATTTATGGAAATAAAAGTAACCAAATGAATGCTTTTAAAACAGCAGTTACTAAAAAATGAAGCTTAATAAAGATAAAGAAGAAAAAATATTTGAAAAAAGTTTTTCATCTATATTTATAACAACGTTTACAACAATATTTATTGCTGAATTAGGGGATAAAACTCAGATTGCAACACTTATGTTATCAGCCGAATCTGGAAAACCAATTATTGTTTTTATAAGTAGTTCAATTGCATTAATAAGTTCAAGCCTTGTAGGCGTATTAATTGGTAAATGGATTTCAAAAAAAATATCTCCAAGTAAATTCTCTTTTTCTACTGGTTTATTAATGATAATAATTAGTGTTTTTTTAGCTTATGACATAATTAAATCTTACATATAAATGATTTTAAGTTTACTGCTATCAACATTCATAACAATATTTATTGCAGAGCTAGGTGACAAAACGCAGTTAGCCACATTAACAATAAGTGGTACTTCTAATAAACCATTAGCTGTGTTTTTAGGTTCCTCAACTGCTCTTGTATTTGCAAGTTTATTAGGAGCATTAGCAGGTGGTTCAATTTCTAATTTCATACCTGAGATTATATTGAAATCAATAGCATCTATAACATTTTTTATAATTGGAATGAGACTTTTCATAAACTCGTTTTCTTTAAATGAAAATGATAATTAGATATTAAATAGTTTTTTGATATGAAAGAAAGATATAATATAAAATATATTTTATATTAATTAAAGATTAAAAGTCATTATGTTCTCAACTTCTTCAATAATAGATAATTTAAACCAGGAAGAAGGCTTGGAATATAAGAAATTATGCAGATTATTAAAATTAACAAAGAAGTCGGATAAGGATAAATTAGATATAGCATTAAGAGCATTAGAAGAACTTGAACTTATAAATAAAAATGATAATAATGAATATTTCAACGTTAAAGAAAGTAGTCATTTAGTTGCAAAAATTAGATGCAGCAGCAAAGGATATTGCTTTGCCGTTAGGGATAATAGTAAAGAAGATATTTACATTAAAGAAAATTTACTTAATTATGCGTGGAATGGAGATAAAGTTTTAGTAAGAATAATTAAAGAAGGATTTAGAAGAAGATCACCTGAAGGAATAGTAGATTGTATTCTTGAAAGAACAAATCAAATACTATTAGCAAAAGTTGAACTAATAGAGGACAAAGTATATGGGATACCTATTGATGACCGAATTCTATCTAAAATTAAGCTTCCTAAAGAAGATGCAATATATAAATATATTCCTAATAATAAAAATATAGTCAAGGTAGAAATTGATATGTTCCCCATTGGTCAACAAGAAGGAATCGGTCATGTTTTAAAGGAATTAAAATTAGATAATAATGAAAAGTTAGATACGGATTTTGTATTATCTAAAAGCAATATTAATAAAATTGGTAGACTCAAAGATCCTAAGCTTACTGCTAAAAATGATCAACCAAGGCTAGACCTAACAAATAAAAAATCATATATGTTCAAAAGTTGGAATTCTAAAAATTCACCATTACTTCCAATTTTTCAAATAGAGAAAAATATAAACAATACATGTAAACTTTGGGTTCACACAAATGCAATTGCTGAAAAATTAGATCTAACTAGTAAGCAATGCTTGGAAATATTCCTTGATAGATTTGAATCATTTCCCCTTCTAGACAAATGGCAAAACTATCTTAGTGAGGAATTATGTAATTCCTCTAATTTTAATATAGGCGAAATTAATGAAGCTATAAGTTTGTGTATAGACATTAATGATGAATATGAAATTACAAATTGGTCATTCCACCTAACAAATGTAAAATGTTCTCTTTTAGTAGAAAATAAACATTTAGATGCTCTTTTAACAAGGAAAAATAATACAAGAATTACTTCAAGAATACTTAAGCCAATTAAAGAATATATAGATGATTTAGATAAAATAATAGAAATTTCTAAGGAATTCAGAAAAAGACATTTATTGAATGGAAAAATTGAAATCCCTAAGCCGAATAACAATATAGAATCTTTAAAAGAATTACTAGTTCATAATCCTGCTGACTTTTCAAAAGAATATTTTGAGCCACTTGATAATAGAGACATCCAAACATATTTATCACCAATACTTTACGAAGCAAATCTAATATGGTTTAATCATTCAAATAATTATGGCTTGAATAATGCCTCATATCATTCACAAGAATTAGATTATATAAATGTCAGCGAAATTATTAAAAATTCAGAACTAATAGATAGTGATATTGAACTTAATGACAATGGTACATTAACTTTTAAGAAATTAATTGAGTTATGCAGTGATGATAATAAAAAAAGGATTTTATATAAATTATTAATCAATATAATTAGAGACAATGAAGTATCATTTATTTCAAAAGGG
>QCUB01000022.1 GCA_003210895.1 Prochlorococcus sp. AG-676-M04 | reverse complement strand
TTTCGCAATATGAGACAGTAAGCAATAAAAAGAGAGTCTGGGAAACTCTCTCTATGACTTGGTTTTTAAGAGTCGGGGCGACAGGATTCGAACCTGCGACCTAGTGCTCCCAAAGCACTCGATCTATCATTTGAGAAAATCAAATAAAACTAAGCTATGACTAGGTTATAACTAAGTGAGTGGAATGGTTTTGAGTCTCAATGTTGTACAAAGTATATAGTTTTATATACCAGATATATAAGCTCAGCTCCCCCTGTAGCTCCCCCCTGAACGATCTAGTGCCTTGTGTTATCTAGGTCGGATATTTGATGGTTTTTTAGGAAAATCAATCTAAACTCAAGGTTGAAATATGACTTTGAATCATTGATTTTATGCCAATATTTTTTGTAGAACTTTTATTACCAATAATAATTATTATAATTCTTCCTTTTATTGCAATTCCTCAGTTTATAAATGTGCAAAATAAAGCTAAATCATCCGCAGCACGAAATATAGTTATGAATATTGCTAAGGAATGCTTAGAGGCATTATCCAAGAAGGATCTGGCTTATACATTCTCAGACGTTGAGCTTCCTGGTTATAAGCTTTTTCCTTTGGATGGTAACTGCAAAGGAGATGAAAATAATTTAATAAAGGCAAAATCGGAAAATACGAAAAAATATCCCACATACTCTTTCAACATCGAGACACGCGAGAAGAAATGCTCACATGACGGGCCAAATGCGGAGCTGAATTATTGCAGTGCTAAAAGAAATGGAGAATGGTGATAACCACGAAAGGATCACTAATACTTAAATTCGTCAATTTAACATTCCTCGACCTATCCTTTTATTGATTGAGAGTCGAACTAATATTATAGATATGTCTGAATATAAACCAAAAAGTTCTGAAGAATCTTCACCAGAAGAAAAAATATTTGAAAAGGGATGGTTAGAAATTACTAAAAAGGAGTGTCTGTTCGGTTGTATTGGTTTACCAGTTTTCCTGGCAATAATATCAGCAATAATTGTTCCTTATTTAGGTTTAACTTTATGGGGTCCTTTTGAGGATGTAAATCAGCCTAAGCTTATGACTCCACAAGTTGAAGAAATAGAATAGTTAGGTGCTAATAGGCTCTATAAAAAGGGCTAAACTATCTTTTGGTACTTTCCATGTGGGGCATCCAAAGGCACAAACTACATCAAAGTACATCCTATGAGCTCCCCCTACAGCTCCCCTTTCTCAATTTGAGACAGTAAGCAATTAAAAAGCGAGTCTTGGTAACTCGCTTGTATGACTTGGTTTTGATTGAGTCGGGGCGACAGGATTCGAACCTGCGACCTAGTGCTCCCAAAGCACCAGCAAGAATAAGACTGTAATTGAGACTTATTGCTATAGCATGCTTTTTAGAGAAAAAATTCGGACTAATTCGGACTAATATCTTGGATTTTGGGCACTTTTAGGGCACATATAAATTAGATAAGATCCACTCTTGGTGTTACTTAGATTATTTTTTGTAAATAAAAATTGAGAATAGCTACTTATCGTTTACGTTATTCCAGCAATTATTTTTATTTGTACAACTCCCTACTTTTCCGTTTATTGATAATTCCCCAATTTCGCTCCATGATGTTGTCTGAGTAGTGCCATCTCCAGAAACAAGATGAGGATCAGTAGTTGTTTCGTATCTAACTTTTTTTCCTTTAGTAGGTTGAATCAACCATGTTTTGTCGAAAGCATTTTGTGTCCCTTCAGCGACCAATCCATCATCGACATATATTTTCACATAATTGCCATTGGTTACGCTTCCTGTAAAACCTACATTTATTGATCTTATTTCTTGTGATTCAGACAACTCAAATTCGATATTTGCAGGCCCGTTACAGGTCCATTTTGTATTTGGATTCGAATCTATTGCAAATGCGGCTCTTCCCGTATAACTTGTTCCTGCCCAAGAATTCTCACAAGAAGATTTGGATGATGAGGGTATTATATTTTGAGTCTTAGAAGTTTCTGATGCGTATTCATCCCAATTTGAAATTTTTAATGACTCTTCTGTACAACTTTTAAACATGCCACTTGAAGAATTTGAGAAAGAACAACTAATAACTCCATTTAGAAAATCATAAAAATAATTTGGTATTTCTTCTTGGTTATCAGCAATTGCTGCGACTTTTCCATCAGATGATTGCCCATAACAACTATTCGTATCTCTTGTCGCAATTGAATAACCTTTAATTGGTAATAAGGTAAAAGTTTCTGGAGCTTCTAAATCTCTATTGCTTTCACATTCTCTTTGAATATTTTTTAATGCTGTTTTAGCTGCAAATGCTCTTGTCCTTCTTGCGTATCTGTTGAAAGCTATAAAACCTAATTGAGCAAGAATTGCTGTAATTATTAAAACAACTATTAACTCAATAAGAGAAAATCCATTTTCTTTCGAATTAAACATTGCTTTATTTATTTAAAAAAAATTATAGCAGTATTATTTATGGGCACTTTTTGGGCACTCTACTATTTAAGTTAAATTTATAATTAGCTGAGACTTACTGCTATAACTGATCGGGGCGATAGGATTCGAACCTGCGACCTAGTGCTCCCAAAGCACTCGACACCCCATTAGCAGCACTAGGTTTTTTGGCTATACCTATTAATTGCGTAGTATGCCGTTATTTATCAGGATAAACTATGGTATTTTTGACGGAATTTTGACGGAATTTTTATAGTTTTTTCAAATCCATGCCTTTAGGATGTCATCTCTGAATAAATTCAAACTATCAATCATAACCTAAGTCATCTCTGAATATATCATCAGTCATACTATCGATCATCTTATCTTGAAACCTATCATTTAATTTTTCACCGAAACTTGGTCTTTGCCTTTGAATTCTGCTTGGAGGATAACTTGGTTGCCTATTTCTCTGCATTAGTTCCATCATCCTTAATTGATAATCCAATTCTGCCTGAGTTGGTTGTCGAGTGAATTTGCTTTGAGGATTATTATTATTGCAATATCTTGAGACCATAGAGAAATTATTTGAAAATCTTTTATTTGTTGATGGATCATAATAGCAGTTGCATGTACTCATGGCTCTATTAAATCCCATCCCATTATCGTTATAAAAAATTGTGCACTCGTTGGAATCGTTCACTATCTTCTTCCTACCATTTACACTTATTTGTATTCGATTAGTATCCTCATAATTATTTTTATACTCTTTTTTATTTTCCTTAGGAGGATTGAAAACTATATTTGCGCATTTTTCACCTAAAGCAGCTGCTGAAATTTTCGCATTATCATTTTCAACAATACAACTACAAAGCTTTTTTATATCCCTTCTACTCAAAGACTTCATGCTTTCATTTTGCCTTGCTTCGGAAACACATTGAGCCACATCATCATAAGTATTTGACTTAATTTGATCGGTTTGAAAAAAAGCTGATAACAAAAGAATGCTAGATAAAACTTTTAATTTCACGGTTTTTTTACTTTAAGTTTACACCTGATTTTTATTGAATTTAATTATTTGACGGAATTTTGACGGAAACTGATTCCGTCATAATTTACCCAATAAAAAAGACAGGCTGGGAAACCTGTCTGTGACTTGGATTATTAGAGTCGGGGCGACAGGATTCGAACCTGCGACCTAGTGCTCCCAAAGCACCCGCGCTACCAAGCTGCGCCACGCCCCGCTCATAAGATCTTAGTTCATAACAGTCATCTATAAAAGATAATTTCCTAAATTTTTTATAAAAAAATCACTTTTGAAGCTAGAAAATTAGTTTTGTCGCTATTTTGTCGCTTGATAAAAGAGTGTTTTGTCGCTTTAAATAAAATATACAACTCCAGATTCTTCTCCTAATGAACCCATTCCCTATACTTTTTAGAAATGACATTTAATCGTATTGCATTGACTCATTTTATTAATTTTTTTGATATTTATTAAGTAGTAGAATTATTCAATCAAAAGAATTTATCAAAATTTATGAGATTTATGAAATGAAGTTTGTATTTTATTTTTTCATAATTGCTCAATTTTTAAACTTTCTGGAAGTATTTGCAGAAAAAGTTACAGAAGATTCTTCTGAATTTATTTTGATTAAGTGGGAAAAGGTAAGCAAAAATGAGGAAAAACCTTTAAAAAAGATTATTTGGAAATCATATAAAGACGACAAAAGTTATTTTGAAAAAACAAATTTAAAAAATAAATCAAAGAAGAATCTTGACAAAGCTAAAAAGGAGTCTTCAACTTGGCGTAATCGAACCTTAAGGTTTTCCTTTGAGGAAATTGATATGCCAGATGCAGGCGAAAAAATGGGTTTATACAGCATAGGGGCTTACGATAAATTTAACCCTTGGCTTTACGGCGGTATTACTCTTTACGGTGCTGCGACCGGACGCCGTGGTGGCTTCTTTACTGGTGGCTATACCTTGGGTGTGGACCATCAGTTATTCGATAACTTGTTTTTCGATGCAGGAGGCTATGTGGGTGCTGGAGGTGGGGGTGCCGCGGAGCAAGGCGGAGGGTTGATGATCCGCCCCCATCTCGGTCTCAAGTACGACTTTAGATGGAGCAAACTTGGCCTAAATTACACATACGTAGACTTTCCAAACGGAAATATTTCCAGCGATGCAATAGCGCTTTCACTGGATATTCCCTTCAGTTCACTGATACTCAATTGGGAAAATGATGGACTGACTGTGGCTGATTATTTCGGAGTTGATTGGAGTAATGTGAGTCGTCATCGATCGCACCTAGCCGCCCGATTTCGTACCTATTCACCGGCCAGCGGTAACAAAACAACTTCAGGCGGGTCGCTTAACAATTCATTAGGGCTCGTCGGCGTAGAGTACTCCTACTTTATTGATGATAACTGGTTTACTACCTTTGAAAGTGCTGGTGCCGTATCAGGAGGAGTAGGCGGATACGCCGAACTTTTAGCCGGGATAGGCTATCGCCTCCCCCTAACCAAAGACGATCGACTGGCTCTACTCCCCGCCCTAACCATCGGCGGCGCAGGAGGTGGGGCTGTCGAGACCGGCGGAGGATTTGTTGCTCGAGCAAATCTAGGATTGGAATACCGACTTTCTCCTGATCTCAGTTTAATTATGGATGGAGGCTATTTCACTGCTCCAGATGGAAATTTTGATACCCCATATCTCGGCTTAAATTTGGCCTATGTAATGGAAACTTTTGCTCAGGATCAAAAGGGAGCGCCTTTAGTGGAAACAGATCTTATAAAAACTACCAAATGGCGCTTTCGCCCTGCGCACCAATGGTATTTTGATGCTCAACGTAAGGTAGGTGTTTCACGCGATATGCAACTTTTAGGAGGTAAGGTTGATTGGATGAGAGGAGATTGGTGGTACCTTACAGGACAAGGATTAAGCGCTTATGAAGGAGGGGCCGGTGGTTATTCTGAGGGACACTGGGGTGTAGGCATTCTTGGTCCGAGTTGGAATAACCTGCGATTCTATGGCGAAATGCTTATTGGTGCTGGAGGGGGAGGAGGTGTTGATAGTGGTAGCGCTCTATTGTTCAAACCTAGTGTCGGGTTGGAGTACAACTTAAAAAAAGACTTAAGTCTTCAAACTGCCATAGGAAAAGTCATTTCTAAAGAAGGGAATTTGGATGCCAATACCCTTGAAGCTAGTCTGATTTGGCGTTTTGGAACCCCAAAATAATGCTCGAAACCTTGGAGTTAGTAAGGAAATATGGATGGGCCAACAGATCTAACCCACACCTAGTCGTATTCGGATATAAATATTACTTTATTGCAAAGGCACCCGCGCTACTAAAGTTTTGTCGCTTTCCCTCGCTTTTTAGTTTGTAATAAAAGTAAGAAAGTCAGTTATTGCAATCAGTCTCGTTAGTAAAAAGGTATGCTCCCAAAGCACCCGCGCTACCAAGCTGCGCCACGCCCCGTTAATAAGATCTTAATTCATAACAGCCATCTATAAAAGACCAATTTTCTAAATATTTTATAAAAAATATTTTTTAAGTAAAATTTGAATATTCATAACAATAATAGGCACTAATTTATGAGGTTTAATTTTTTAGTAAAAAAGAGTGTGACTTTTTAGCTTCCGCGCTACCAATATTCGACATTCCCGGTTTAAAAGATATTTATTAAGATATTTCTTCTAAAAACTTAATTAAAATCATTTTAAAAAAAAATTAGAGTAAAGAATTCATTCGAGTTAGAATTAAGGTCAAACAACCAGATAAACCTTTAAAACTAAACTGGGTCATGAAGAATGAAAAAGCTTATAGAATTAATTGAAACATATCAAGATTATCCTAAAAAAGGAATTGAGTTCAAAGATGTCCTTGGAATTATTCAAGAACCAAAGATATTCAAGGAACTTATTTTAAAGATGTCATCGAGTCAAATTATAAAAAATGCTGATGCAATTATTTCCATCGATGCCAGAGGCTTTATTTTTGGTTCTGCAATATCTTTGCAAGCTTCAAAACCAATGATTGTAGCTAGAAAGCCTGGGAAGCTACCAGGAGAACTTTTTAAAAAAGAATATAGTCTCGAGTATGGTAAAAATTCGCTTTCAATTCAGAAAAAAGCACTTCAAAAATATAATTCTTATGCCATTGTTGATGATTTATTGGCTACAGGTGGAACAGTTAATTGTGTGTCTAACTTACTTCAAAATAACGATAAGAAAGTTTTGGGACTTTTAACAGTAGTTGAATTAAGCAAACTGGAGGGAAGGTCGAAATTTAATTTTCCAGTGGAAGCAGCAATACTTATTTGAAAAGTTAAGTTTTGAACTTGAATATTAAAATAAAAATTTAATATTGAATTTTTTATAAATTATTGAAAAAATTAAATATAAATCTAAAATAAATTTATAAATTTTTAAGCAAATTTAATTAACTTTCAATTCTCTATCTTGAATGGCTAAAGAAATTAAAACACCCTGGGGGAAGATAATTCCAGAGGTAAGCCTTTTACCTATATATTATTTATTATTTATTTATTGTTTTATATATATACTTCCTTATGGAAAATTTTTTATTGGAATAAGTTGGTTTGATTGGCTTAGAAGTGAAGATGGACCTCTTGAGTGGATTCAGTTTATTGAATATGCTTTGTCCTCTTTATTAGCATTTTTTGTTTTTATTAAGCAAAAGAAAAAAAAGGAAGTTAATACAATTTTTTGGCTTTTAATAGCTTTTTTATCATTTTTAATTGCTGGAGAGGAAATAAGCTGGGGAGAAAGATTAACTGGTATTGGAATTGACTCAATATCAAATTTAAATGTTCAAGGAGAGACTAATTTTCATAATTTGCCTTTTTTTCATAATTATTTGTTGGATCCAGTTTTCGAAATAAGTTGTATTTTTCTTGGATGGTTTGGATGGAAAAGATTCAAAAATATTAATGCTTTTCCTTCTAAAGATTTTTCTTTATTCTTTTTATTTGTAGCGTTGTTCTATTTTTATTTTGATATTTCATGGGCATCTACAACAGAACAAATAAGAAATGACCAAGAAATCTTTGAATTCTTATTATCAACTGGAATTTTTCTACATTGTTTAAAATTTTTTAAGAAGGTTAGAACTTCCATAATAAAATTTTAGAAATCTTATTAGCTAATTTATAAAATTAATTACATTCATATTGAAAATAATTTTAATTTTATAAATCTTTCATTATCAAAAAAGTTAAAAAATTTATCCCTACTAATTTATAAAAATATTTTACTCAGTTTAAATATATACGAGGTTTTATTAAATTATCCCAGCAGATCCAGCTGTAAAACCTACTATTAAAAAGAATGAAAACTCCATTAAATCTCTTGGTAAAGAATTAATGATTAAACTAATTTGAGTCATTTGACCTTGTGCTCCTCAGGTATTTATTTCAAAAATATAACTAATTATTTTTTTATCTGAGTTAGAAAATGTTTTTATTTTCTTTTTTCTAAAGAATTCAAAAAACACGTTATATAATCTATGGCTTAAATCATTAGTAAATAAAAAATATTATTCTTGGCCAGAAAATTTTAATTTAGGATTTAAAGTTCATTGTTCTAACTTAAGTGCTATATTTTTAGTATAAAAACATTATTATGGACTATAAAAAAAAATCTCTAAAGAAATCTAATCTTAATGAAAGTTACGAAGAGATTGACACGAGACTAGCCTCAGGCTGGTACGTAAATTCACTAGGTGATAATAAAAAGAAAAAATACAAAACAAAAGAAGTCTCTTATAAAATTTCTAAAAAGTTTAGTTGAAGATGTATTTGGAAATTAAAATTACACTTATGGTTATACAAAAAATTATTAAAGTAAATACAGTTATATGAAGATATTAATCTAAAAAAATCAGTATGCAGGTTCATAAACTGGCACAATTTTACTAAAAAAGTACTTTTTTATACTTGATTCCGTCAAAAATACATTATATTTTAAGGTGTACTTTAAATTTCGTGTGAGGAAATTTATGAAGCTTTTTAAAAGCTTGCTTGTAGCTCCTGCGACACTAGGCTTACTAGCCCCTATGTCTGCAACAGCTAACGAGCTTAATATAACTGAAGTATCTGCTTATTCTTCATCAGAAGAAATTCAGAACATTAGTGAATTTAATTCTAAAGAACTTGCTGTAACTAATAGCCGTGTAGACGGATTAGAAGCAAGATTTAATAACTTCGAAGCTGGCAGCTTCTCTGAAACTACATCAGCTGCATTCACAGCTACCATGGCTATCGGTGCAGAAACCGATGATGATGCTGGTGATGATACTGATGACGTTGTTACTGCTGGTTACAGTTTCCAAATTGATCTTGAAACAAGTTTCACTGGTGAAGATTTATTAGCCGTATCAATAGACGCTGGTAATGCTAACACTACTGGTATTGCTCAGTTTGACGCTAATTCAAATGGAGACGGTCTTGATGTTGATGGCCTATCTTATACATTCGGCCTTGGAAACAGCACAACTGTCATGTTTGGTGACAACATGGACGCAAGTTCACTGTTCACATCTGCTTGTGTATATGGCGGACCAGGAATGACTTTAAGTGATTGTGGTGTTCCAAATGCTGGAGTAGGTAATGGCGGTGCAATGGCTGGTATTGAATATGACTTCGGTACTGGATTTACTGCTGCTTTCGGTTATGCAGGAAACGAAGCTACTTTAATGACTGAAGAAGGTGATGATGCCTGGGGATTAAACGTTGCCTACACAGGTGATAACTATGGTCTTTCAGCCACTTACGGTCTTAATGAGTCAGACAACGCTGCCCGTGTAATTGATGGTTACGAAGATACTTATATTGGTCTTCAGGCTTACTACACACCAGAAGGTAATCTTCCTTCAGTAAGTGTTGGTTATGAAACTGGTGAAGATGGTAGTTTACTTGGTGTAAATGACTCATTAACAAGTTATTTCATTGGATTAACTTGGGATGAAGTAGCTCCTGGTTCAGCTGGAATTGCTTTCGGTACTAAAACACCAACTGTTGAAGATACAGATGATCAGCATATGTATGAGGCATATTACTCATACCCAATTAACGATGGTATGACAATTACTCCGTTAGTATATGTTCAGGAAGTGTCAGCTGATGGCGTTGATGATACAACAGGTATCATGGTTCAGACTACATTCGCATTCTAAATTTATTAGTTTAATTTAGAAAAAAATCTCTAACACACAAAAAGGCCTGCTTTATTGCAGGCCTTTTTTATTGAAGACAAATTTTTTTTTGTCTACAATTACTTGTTAATACTATTTTATCGTTTAGAATGAGTTATAAATAATTTCTGTGTGAGGAATTTTATGAAACTTTTTAAACGTTTACTTGTAGCTCCTGCCGCTATAGGGCTTATTGCACCTATTTCTGCGAGTGCCTCAGAAGTAAATTTAAACGAGATTGCAAACTACTCTGATGTAGAGAGTATTGAGTATTCTAATTCTTTTAATGATGATTCAAATATAAACCCTTTACTCGCAGGTGGAGAAGGGTTGGTTGATAGTCATAGTCATGATGGTGGTTTCTCTGAAACTACATCAGCAGCATTTACAGCTACCATGGCTATCGGTGCAGAAACCGATGATGATGCTGGTGATGATACTGATGACGTTGTTACTGCTGGTTACAGTTTCCAAATTGATCTTGAAACAAGTTTCACTGGTGAAGATTTATTAGCCGTATCAATAGACGCTGGTAATGCTAACACTACTGGTATTGCTCAGTTTGACGCTAATTCAAATGGAGACGGTCTTGATGTTGATGGCCTATCTTATACATTCGGCCTTGGAAACAGCACAACTGTCATGTTTGGTGACAACATGGACGCAAGTTCACTGTTCACATCTGCTTGTGTATATGGCGGACCAGGAATGACTTTAAGTGATTGTGGTGTTCCAAATGCTGGAGTAGGTAATGGCGGTGCAATGGCTGGTATTGAATATGACTTCGGTACTGGATTTACTGCTGCTTTCGGTTATGCAGGAAACGAAGCTACTTTAATGACTGAAGAAGGTGATGATGCCTGGGGATTAAACGTTGCCTACACAGGTGATAACTATGGTCTTTCAGCCACTTACGGTCTTAATGAGTCAGACAACGCTGCCCGTGTAATTGATGGTTACGAAGATACTTATATTGGTCTTCAGGCTTACTACACACCAGAAGGTAATCTTCCTTCAGTAAGTGTTGGTTATGAAACTGGTGAAGATGGTAGTTTACTTGGTGTAAATGACTCATTAACAAGTTATTTCATTGGATTAACTTGGGATGAAGTAGGTCCTGGTTCAGCTGGAATTGCTTTCGGTACTAAAACACCAACTGTTGAAGATACAGATGATCAGCATATGTATGAGGCATATTACTCATACCCAATTAACGATGGTATGACAATTACTCCGTTAGTATATGTTCAGGAAGTGTCAGCTGATGGCGTTGATGATACAACAGGTATCATGGTTCAGACTACATTCGCATTCTAAATTTATTAGTTTAATTTAGAAAAAAATCTCTAACACACAAAAAGGCCTGCTTTATTGCAGGCCTTTTTTATGATTATTTATTTAAAGTAATTAAGAATATTTAAATTTCAAAAATAATTATGTCTTTATTTACACCTATTTTGTGTTTTATAAATTATTTTCTATTTATTAGTAAAAATAGATAAATTTTTTTGGCATAATAAGAATCAGAAATTACTTAAAATTTCTAAAAAGTTTTATTTTCTTTATTCTTATAAAAATTAATTAACCAAATGTCTCCAATATTTAAATGTTTAATTTGTAGAAAAGATATAGAGAGATCCACTAAAACATTTTGGATTAAAAAAGGACATTTATTATGTTCAACTTGCTTAGATAACATTGAAAAAAATTCACTAAAATAAAATTTTGTTTATTTATTAAATGTTAAATTTCAAGTAAGGTATTATTAATCTTTAAAATTAAATAAAATATCTCGTAATAATTCAAATTTTAAAATTCCATAACGAATCTCTCACTTTTAGTAAAGTGAAGTAGTTAATAAAAAAAAGTTTGATTAATTTATTTAAAAGATGATTTTAAATATATAATTATCTAAAAAACTAAAAATAATAAGAAGGAATTAAAATTATGTTTAAATAATTGACCTTGTATGAGGCTAAAAAGAATTGATGCTAAAAAGAATAAAAGTATAAAGAAAAATTAACTTCATAGCATCTTCGGCAAATTTTTGGAATCTATATAAAGATTATTTTAGGCAACCTTTTGTAGACTCTGTTATTTTTTGCCGGTTTAAGTGAGTTTGTTTTTAAAACTTAAAACCAACCCGGAATGATTTGACCAGTTGTTACGTAAGCACCAACAGCTGCTACGAAACCCAACATTGCTGCCCAACCGTTAAAACGTTCTGCTTCAGGAGTCATAATAAAAAATAAAATTATAAAAATATTGTAACAGTAAGTATGAAGCTTTGTAAAGTATTGCTTTGATTTATTTAGTTTAAAGGCCTTTATCTAGTTTTATTTAAATTAAAAACACAGATATGTTACGTAAATGTGTTTTTGAAGCTATCCTTTGTCCCAGAAATTTTTTGAAGATTGTAATAATAGTAACTCTTCGCTTGTTAAAGCAGGTTTTATATTAAAAGAAATACTATAGTTTTCTCTCCACATATTGAGAATATTTAAAAGCGTAGTTGTATTTTGAGCCTTACATATTACAATTCCTGTTCCATTTTGTGGCGTATGAGCTATATATATCAACTCAAAACCCTCGATAAATTGATTAAACTTACCCTCCTTTAAAAAAATACAAAATTCATTAGTTGCGAATAACTGATCTTCAGCATGTTGAAAGGACCAATCTATAACATAAAGTTGCATTATCAATAAAGTTTTTAATTAATAGTAAAGTTTAAATTTATTTAATTCTAAATAATAAAAAATATTGGACTCAATATTATTTAAATGTGGGTCGCCTGAGATTCGAACTCAGGACCAGCCGGTTAAAAGCCGGATGCTCTACCGCTGAGCTAGCGACCCATTTTGTAAAATTGAGTACATATGAAATTATCCCTTTTTAAGGTAAAAAAAACAACTTAATATCCTAACTTGAACAATTGAAATACAATTCTTAACTTATGAGATGAAAAATTAAAAATACTCTCTTTATTTGCAGTTGAAAGGTAAGATATTATATAAATAACAGAATCTTTAAAATGTTAAGAACAATTGTAGTTTTCGCACCAATTATTGCAGCACTGGCTTGGGTTGTCTTCAATATACAAAAACCTGCAAGAGAACAATTTAATAGAGATTTTTTGGGAAAGGATTAATTACATTTGATAGATAAAGAAGTAATAGTAATAGGAGCTGGTCTTGCTGGTTGCGAAGCAGCTTGGCAAATAGCTAATTCGGGAGTACCTGTAAAATTAATTGAAATGAGGCCTCTTCATTCAACGCCAGCTCATCATACAAATGAATTTGGGGAATTGGTATGTAGTAATAGTTTTGGGGCTTTAAGCCCTGATAGGGCTGCAGGTCTTTTGCAGGAAGAATTAAGAACCTTCAACTCTTTGATAATTAATACAGCAGATTCGTTCGCTGTCCCTGCAGGAGGTGCTTTAGCGGTAGATAGATCACAATTTAGCAACTCATTAACTCAAATTTTATCTTCTCATCCGCTTATTGAGATAAAAAGGATTGAACAATTAGATCTCCCAGATAAGGAAACTATTACCATACTTTCTTCTGGACCATTAACCTCAGATAAATTAGCTACCAAAATCAAAAAATTTACAGGTATTGATTCTTGTCATTTTTTTGATGCAGCGAGTCCAATTATTTATGGTGATACTATCGATCGTGAAATAGTATTTAAAGCAAGTAGATACGATAAAGGAGATCCAGCATATTTAAATTGCCCAATGAATGAAAATGCTTACATAAAATTCTGGAATGAGTTAATTGAAGGTGATCAAGCTTCTATAAAAGATTTTGAGAAGGAATCTGCAAACTTCTTTGAAGCTTGTTTACCAATAGAAGAGATAGCTAGAAGAGGGGTTGATACGATGAGATATGGCCCTTTGAAATCTATTGGTTTATGGAATCCAAAATGGGGTGATTTATTTGATAGGGAAAATAGATTAAGAAAAAGGCCTCATGCAATTGTTCAATTAAGAAAAGAAGATCTTGAAGGTAAATTACTTAATATGGTTGGTTTTCAAACTAACCTCAAATGGTCAGAGCAAAAAAGAATATTTAGAATGATTCCAGGCTTAGAAAAAGCTGAGTTTGTACGTTTTGGAGTAATGCATAGAAATACATTTTTAGAATCTCCAAAATTACTTTTGCCAACACTTCAATTTTTGAAAAGAGAAACTTTATTTGCAGCAGGTCAAATAACTGGTACAGAGGGCTATGCAGCGGCAGCGGCAGGCGGTTTGTTGGCAGGAATAAATGCTTCATTATTGGCCAAAAATAAAAGTCCAGTAACTTTCCCTAGAGAATCTATGATTGGTTCTCTAATGAATTTTATTAGTAATAAAAATGAAATAATGTCTAAGCAGAAAAAATATAAATTTCAACCAATGCCTCCCTCCTTTGGTTTGGTACCAGAACTAACTAATAGAATAAAAGATAAAAAATTAAGATACAAAGCATATCAAGAAAGGTCTCTAGAAGTATTAAAAGGATTTAAAAAGGTATTAGATATATGTTTTGAAAAAGATCACTTACTTGCTGAGATTAATTAAAATGAATTATCCAAAGAATTAAAAATGATATCTAATAAAGAAAATTTTGACGCTATTATCATTGGCTCAGGAATAGGAGGTTTGGTAACAGCATCACAATTAGCTGCTAAAGGTGCAAAGGTGTTAGTACTTGAGAAGTATATTATTCCTGGCGGTAGCGGAGGATCATTTAAGAGAAAAGGTTATACCTTTGATGTAGGAGCATCTATGATTTTTGGTTTTGGCGAGAAAGGATATACCAATTTACTTACTCGTGCTCTTAGAGATATAAATGAAAAATGTGAAACAATTCCCGATCCTGTCCAACTCGAATATCATCTACCAGGCAACTTCAGTATTTCTGTCGATAAAAGTTATGAGAAATTTATTAGTAAATTATCAGAACGTTTTCCTCATGAGAAAGAGGGCATTAAAAAATTCTATGGAACTTGTTCAAATGTTTTCAATTGTTTAGATTCAATGCCGCTTTTATCAATTGAAGATCCGAGTTATCTTTTTAAAGTTTTCTTTAAAGCACCATTGTCTTGTTTAGGCTTAGCTAGGTGGTTGCCAATAAATGCTGGTGATGTTGCAAGAAAATTCATAAAAGATCCTGAACTTTTAAAATTTATTGATATTGAATGTTTTTGTTGGTCAGTTATGCCTGCTCTTAAAACTCCTATGATCAATGCAGGAATGGTTTTTACTGATAGACATGCTGGAGGTATAAATTATCCCAAAGGGGGAGTTGGCAAGATTGCAGAGAAGTTAGTTTCTGGAATGGAAAGATTAGGAAGTAAGATTCGTTATAGGGCAAATGTTACTGAAATATTGTTAAAAGATAAAAAGGCTATTGGAGTGAAGCTATCAAATGGAGAAGAAATTTACTCAAATATTGTTGTATCCAATTCCACTAGATGGGATACTTTTGGACTTAATAATCAAAAAAAAGGATTAATTAAAAGTGATCAAGTGCCAAAAAGTGAGCATAATTGGTCGGAAAATTATAAGCCCTCCCCCTCTTTCGTCTCAATTCACCTTGGGGTTAAAAAAGATTTAATAGGTAAAGATTTCAATTGTCATCATATTATTGTTGAAAATTGGAATGAATTAGAAAATGAAAAAGGTGTAGTTTTCATCTCTTTACCAACCTTACTAGATTCATCCCTGGCTCCAGAAGGTAAACACATTATCCATGCATTTACTCCTTCATCAATCGAAGAATGGGAGAACCTCTCAAGAGAAGATTATCTTAAGAAGAAGCAAGTTTATTTTTCATTTCTTATTAAAATAATTTCAACAATAATTCCTAATTTAGATAAAAATATAGATCATAAAGAAATAGGCACTCCAAGAACTCATAGAAAATTTCTTGGGAGATTTGAAGGTAGTTATGGACCCATTCCTAATAAAAAATTATTTGGACTACTTCCTATGCCATTCAATACTACAAAAATCAAAAATCTCTTTTGCGTAGGAGATTCATGTTTCCCAGGACAAGGTCTTAATGCAGTAGCTTTTAGTGGTTATGCATGTGCTCATAAAATAGGATCAAAATTAAAGATTAATAGTTTTAATTTGCCAGAATAAAGAAATTTAATTAGATGATAGAAACGTTTAAAACTCTTTTTTGTGTTAAAAGTTCTTTGATCTCTTTATATTTAGCACTTACAATTCCTATTCCATTTATTTCAAATGAAGAATTGAAAATACTTACAATAATAACTTTTGTCTTAGGGCTTTTTTTGATTATCAATATCACAAATGATTATGTAAAAACATGTGATAAGAAAATTTCTTATAAAACTAGCTTTATTTCTAAAAGTTTTTGGAAGAAAAATTGGGAAATTTCTTGGAAAGATATCAAATTAATCAAATCTTTGCCAACTAGCCAAGGGAGTAAGGTTCATTACTTCGTAACACATAAAAATGAGAGTTTCCTTATCCCACAAAGGATTGAGGATTTTGAAAAATTTTTATTTATAGTCAATAGTAAGACTAAATTGAATGTTGAGGAAATATCATATATTTCACCTTTATGGACTTATAAATTACTTACTCTCTTATGTGTATTTATGATTATTGGGGAAATTGTAGCTTTCACAATTTAAATATTATCGATGCTAAATCTATAACCTTGCTGTCTGACAGTTGTGATACCTCCACCTTCCCCAAGACCTGCTTGCTCTAGTTTTCTGCGTAATGTTAGTACTTGAGTGTCAACAGATCTTGGTCCTCCGCTAAATGGCGGCCATGCTAAGCGTAGAAGCTCTTGGCGACTTCTAACCATGCCAGGAGGCATAAGTAGAGCACATAGCAATGCAAACTCCCTTGGGCTTAATTCTACTGGCTTTTCACTTAGAGTTACTTGTCTTAAGAGAAGATGGACCTCTAAAGGGCCAACTGCAACTTTCTCTTGCAATCCTATGCGACCTCTTTTTAGTAGAGTTCTGCATCTCGCTGCTAACTCTTCTAATCCAAAAGGTTTTCTTAAAACATCATCAGCTCCTTCATCTAATAAGCTAACTAAAGCCTCTACTCCAGATCTTGCAGTTAGAACAATTACTGAAGAACCTAATTGTTGAGCTAATCTCATCGCTGTATTTTGCTCTAATATTTCCGCGCTAACTAATAAGTCAGGAGACTGCTCTCTGCACAAGTCAACGGCTTCCATTGCCGATCCAACAGCGGCAGCTAAATGACCGTCTTGACGGAGTCTTTGCACTAAGACAGTTCTTAGTGTGGGGTGAGGTTCAACAACAAGAACTCTCGATGGGGTTTGAGAGGTCGAAGGCATTTGTGAGTTGCCAGGAGTTGAAGCTAAGATTTGCTCAGTTGATTGCATTCTTAATTACTGTTTGGCCAGGCAATTTTTAATCATCCTTAATAAGGTATAACAAATGCTAAATAAAAATCAGAATCTATCAAATTATGACATCATTTGAAAATCCAGTAGCAATTCGCCATTTTCAATCAATTTGCGATGGCTGCCAAGACTTAGTAACTAGATTTCATACCCCCTCTGACCTGAAATTATATAGTGATGGTTATCTCCAAGCCTTAAGGAACTGCAACAGTTTAGAGCCAAAAGATCAAGATAAATTAGAAAGAATAATAGAAAGATGGATACTAGATCCGTCCAGTTTTATCAATCCAGATGGTGATGAAAATAAAGGGTTTTTTGATAAAAAAAAGATTTAAAATATTAATTTTTATTAACTAAATAAAGTATTTATACTTACTTTAAAATATTAAGACGCTAATTGGATTTCAATCTTTTCTTTTAAGGTTCCTGTATTGTACATCTCGATAAGAATATCTGAACCGCCTAGGAATTCTCCTTTTAAATAGACTTGGGGAATTGTTGGCCATTCAGAATACTCTTTAATTCCCTCTCTTATTTCAAAATCACTTAAGACATCAAAAGTGTTAAATTCTACCCCAAGTGAATTAAGAATCTGGACTACATTATTTGAAAAACCACATTGAGGCATTAATTTAGTTCCTTTCATAAAGACCATAACAGCATTAGATTCGATGAGTTTTTGTATTTTATTTTTAGTGTTGTTTTCCATAATTTATGTGGGTGTTTCCGTTTTAAGTGCTAGCGCATGGATAGATTCTGAAGCTAGTTCTTCTCTTAGAGCAGAATAAACTAACTGATGTTGTTTAACTAATGATAATCCTTTGAATTTAGATGAAATCACTGTAACTTGCAAATGATCATCTCCATTTAGATTTTCAACTAAAACTTCAGAATCAGATATTTTTTGTTTTATTAAGTTAATTACTTCGTTTTTTGTAGTCATTATTTTGTTCTAGGATCCTCTGTATGGGGTTTCTACAAAGCCCATCAGAATCAACTCTTTGTAAGCTTTCTTACCTTCTGGGCTTTTAGGAGACATTAGTCTGATGATTTCGACAAGTAAAGGGACTGCCACTTCATGTTGATTTATTCTTTGATAAACAGCTGCTAACCTAGAATTTGATTTTGCCCAGATTTTTAATGATTCTTTACCCTTTTCAGTCATCTCATCAGGTATTCTGACATCTAAACCTCTAAATGAGCTATTTAAATCCCCATAAAAGCCTGCTAGTTGTTTTGCTAAATTCCTTGCTTTATCAAAAGATTCTTTAGCTTTTTCGAACTCACCATTTTTTATTAAAGTATCTCCTTGTGAGATATAGTTTTGAACATTTTTTATAGAAAGCTTTTTATTATTGCTTGAGAGAACTTTATAGTTATTTAGATTTTCACCATTGGCATAAACAAAATTTGTAGAGGGAAATATTCCTAAAAATATAAAAATAATCGGAATTAATTTAAGGAATTGCATATTCTTGTAATTTATTAAATCTAATACTAACTGATTATGGATTCATCGACCGACAATTTTTAAAGCTTCCTTTTCAGCTTTTATCATTTTTTTATTTAATAATTCATTAAATTCATTAATAGATAAATCTAAATTTTCATTAATAACTAAAGGTTCTCCAAAACATAAAGAAACTTTACTTCTAAACTTTGGGGATACTTCGCTATATGCAATACCGATTGGTATTACAGTTACTGAGTTAACCTTTTTTTTCGCTAATCGGGCTAGTCTAAAAAGTCCTTCCTTAAGAGGAATTTTTTTCTGGTATTTATTAATTCGTCCTTCAGGGAAAACAACGACTTGTTGTTTTTTTACGATTAGATCTACAGTATATTTTAATGCGGAAAGAGAAGGAGATCTTTGATTTATTGAAAAACAACCAAGTCTTTTTAAAAACCAACCCTGAACACCTCTCATTTCAGATTTAGTAACCATAAATCTGCAATCTTTTTGGGTAACTCTTCTACCCATTGCCATAGTAAGTATTAATCCATCCCACCTAGATCTGTGAGTAGGAGCTAAAATAATGGAGCTATTATTTGGTATTGAAAAATTACTATTAATTATTTTCTTTTCGCAAAAAAAGAATCTCATCACAATATCTTGCGTAACTAACATAGCGATAAATCCAAGAATCGGGTTGATTCCGTACCACATATCGCTAGATTTCTTCTTCAATTAAATTATGTATATATTAATAAATTATACGTTTGTAATTTTTTATTAGCTAGTATTAGGCGGTTAAAAGATTGTCTAAAAACTAAAGTATATAAATTTATGGCAACTCTAGGGGTAAATATTGATCATATTGCAAATGTAAGGCAGGCAAGGAAAACTATTGAGCCAGATCCTGTACAATATGCATTCTTAGCGGAATTAGGTGGAGCAGATTCAATAACAGTTCACTTAAGAGAAGATAGAAGACATATCCAAGATAGAGACGTTTTTCTTTTGAAAAAGACTATTAAAACAAAGTTAAATCTAGAAATGGCAGCTACTGAAGAAATGTTGAAAATTTCTACTAAGTTGCTTCCAGATTATGTGACACTTGTACCTGAGAAAAGAGAAGAAGTTACAACAGAAGGCGGTTTGGATGTTATTAGTAATGAAAAATACCTAAGAGATTATATTAAATGTTTAAAAGATTCAAATATCGCAGTAAGTGCTTTTATAGATCCTGTCGACGAGCAGATTAATTCTTCAAGAGAAATAGGGTTTGATTTTGTAGAATTGCATACTGGAAAGTATGCCGATTTAAAAAAACAAGAACAATATGTAGAGCTTCAGAAAATTATTGAATCCACATATTTTGCAATTGATCTTGGATTAGTCGTTAATGCAGGTCATGGGCTGAATTATCAGAATGTAGAAAAGATTGCATCAATTAACAATATGAATGAGTTAAACATTGGACATAGTATTGTTGCAAGGGCTTTAGCGGTAGGTCTAGAAAAAGCTGTACGCGAAATGAAGACCCTTATCTCAACAAATTAATTTTTAAAAATGACAACTTATTTTTTCATTGCTGCAAGTGAGAAATTTTTAACTGTTGAAGAACCCCTCGATGAAATTTTAAAAGAAAGGACTAGAAATTATAAAGAGAATAGAAAGGAAATAGATTTTTGGCTTTTAAAAAATCCATCGTTTTTAAAATCTCTACAATTCGTTGATTTGAATACAAATATACCTTTTCCACCAGCAGCCGTTATATCTACAGATAAAAAGTTTATTACCTTTTTAAAACTTCGTTTAGAATTTGTTGCAGTGGGAGAATTCGAATGCCCTAATGGCGATATTACAGATCCACTAAAAGTTGGGTAAAAAAAACTTAAAAAATTGCTTAATATATACAAGTCAAACAAAATTGAAGTTATTAGTCAGCTTTTAGCAAAAGAATTAATAATTAACCCCCCTTTTTTAACAGAAAAACTAGATATAGCTGTTCCTAATTACTTTTTAGGGAAATGGTTGTGGAACCAAATAACTATAAGTAATCAAATAAGTGCTCTCTATGAATTGAAGACAATATCAAATTATACCCAAGCATTATTGACAAATTTCTTTCCTACAATTGAAATGGGATTATGGAATTTTGAGTCAATAAAATGGGGAATTATAGATTCATTTGAAGAATTAGCTATCTATGAAGAATCATTACCGCTAAGTAATTGGATTAATAAATTTTTGAACAATAAAAAGATAATTGATGGTGATATTTATAATTTGACAAAAAAGATTGCAAATAATTTTATTGATTATCTTATCTTTAGACCTGAAATGATTGCTAATTGGCATAAATATGAGTTGAATTCAAAAAAACTTTTTAATAATTTAAATTCCAATGAATATTGGCAACCAATTTTATATAAATTACTTGAGAAGAAAATTGCTGAGAAACCATCATGTTTATATATGATTGAGATAATTAGTAATATTAAAAAATTAAAAAATTATAAAAATAAAATACCTAAAAATATTTATATTATTTCTGATAATAATTTATCTAGATTACACATTAATTTTTATTCAAAATTAGCAGAAATTACAAATGTAAATTTATACTTACTATCTGTAGGTGATAATTTATGGAATATAATAAATTCTGTTGAAGGAGAGGTTAATTTTAGTAGTATTGAAAATAAATTTTATTTAAATAATTCAAATATTGAACAAATATTCGGTAAATTTGGAGCTAATTATCAGAAATTGATTGATGAAACTTGTAATAATGAAGATATAAATTTAAATAATAATTCAATATATGTTGATCCAACAATCAATAGCGCTAGTAAAAAGTATGTCCCTTTAATTAATCAAATCCAGAAACGACTTATTGATAATAAAGAACATAATTTTATAATAAATGAAAAAGACGAATCGATTATATTTAGGGGACATTCTACTCAGTTAAGTCAATTAGAGTATATAAGAAATAAAATTATAGAAATACTAGAATCTTGCGATGATATTAAATATAGTGATTTTGCTATAGTATCTCCTCAAACTAGTTTAATAAAACCTTTCCTTAAGTATATCTTTAATAATGAATTGATAAATGGTCAAAAGCTACCTTATTTTTTTATCGAAGATGATTATATAGATTCTTCACATGTATATAATTTCATACTTTACATTACTGAATTAGCAAATGAAAAAATTACACCTGAAAAAATAGAATATCTTCTTTCTCAAAAAGTTACCCAGAATATTTTTGATTTTGATATTACTGAGAAGGATGAGATTATCTTATTATTAAATAAAGCTGGTTTTCATTGGGGCTTAGATACCAATGAAAGGTTAGGTGAAGAAAAAAATACTCTAGAGTGGTGTATAAATAGAATTACTTTAGGTCTTATTTATGACAAAGAATATAATTTAAAAAATTCTAATCTAAAATCATTTAGTTTAAATAACATTAGCTTAGATTTGAATAAATGGTTGAAAATATTACTTCAATTAAAAAAAA
>QCUB01000021.1 GCA_003210895.1 Prochlorococcus sp. AG-676-M04 | reverse complement strand
TATGCTGATGAGAGTGAGAGTGAATGTTTAGATGTAAAGAATTTCTTATCGCAAAGACTCCAACAATAAGAAGTGAGATTCCAACTAAAAATTCAGCAAAATTGGAAAATTTACTTAAAGGGGCAATATCTTTTATAAAAATTGCTAAGAAGGCTAAAATAATTACTCCTGAAGAGTGTCCCAACCCCCATGAAATACTATTCCTAATAGCAAATTTTGGACTCGTAATTGATGATGGCGCCATTGCGATAAGATGATCAGCGCCACTTACCACATGAATAAATCCAGCAAGAATTCCAGTTACTATTACAACCTGCATTTATATATAAAATACAACTTAACAATACTCAGTTTTATAGCACAAATATCCAGCTTTAATTAAATTGAGTTAAATAATTTCTTAAAAGAGTTTTCAATATCCCTTTCCCTCATAAACCTTTCGCCAATTAAAACTCCCTTAATTCCAATTGAATTGAGAGTTTTTAAATCTTCAGAGTTATTTATTCCAGATTCACTAATAGGAATAATATTATGTTTTGAAAATATATCAGAATATTTACTCATTATTTCTATTGATGTTTTTAGATCAGTTTTAAAAGTCTTCAAGTTTCTATTATTTATTCCAATTAAATTAAAGGAGTTCAAACTCAATATTCTTTCAAGTTCTTGACCATTATGCACTTCAACTAAAACACTCATCTTTAAATTATCTGCAATTTTCTTCAAATAAACTAAATCATCATCGCTTAAGATTGCAGCAATTAATAATATTGCATCAGCACCAGATACTCTCGCTTTATATACTTGATAAGCAGAAATAATAAAATCTTTGCAGATCAATGGTAGATTAGTAGCTCTTCTGACATCTTGAAGTATTTCATAACTTCCTTGAAAAAACCTTTTATCAGTCAATACCGAGACACATGATGCCCCAGATCTTTCATAACAAGAAGCAATTTCTTTGGGTTTAAAATCTTCTCTAATAACACCTTTACTAGGACTAGCTTTTTTAATCTCAGCAATAACTCCCGGTTTAATTTTGGAATGTAAAATACTTTTAAAAAAATCTTTTGGGGGAGGAATTTTATCAAGCTTTTTTATTAGATCTTCAAGGGAGATTATTTTCTTAAAATTTTTGATTTCAGTACCTTTGTGCCAAACAATTTCTTCAAGTATATTTTTTGCTTTTGCCTCTCTATGAGGAACAGCATATTCTAAATTTTCTACCCTGACTGTTGGATTTGGTGGCCTACGTCTTATTTCCATAAAAAATAAATTTACCTTACTTGAGAAGCTGCCTGTTTATAAGCGACCTCAACCACTTCACTAAGAGTCGGGTGAGTATGTACTTCAGTAGATAGCTGAATTACATCTTGGTTTCTAGAGATCGCGTTTGCAATTTCTTGAATCAAATCAGCTGCATGCATCCCAAAAATATGTGCACCTAATACTTTTCCACTGTCTTTATTGAAAAGCAACTTAAGAATTCCATCGCTTTCTAATTCTGCTAATGCCTTGGAATTAGCTTTAAAATAACTCTTCACAACTCCTAAAGTAAAACCCTCTTTAATAGCTATTTCTTTGGCATCAGTTTCAGATAAGCCTACTGAACTTATCTCAGGATGAGTGAACGTTGCAGCTGGAATACTCCTATAATTGATTTCAATATTCTCACCACATATATTTTCAACAGCGATTGTTCCTTGAGCTGCTGCTGTATGTGCAAGCATGAGTTTGCCAGTAACATCACCAACGGCCCAAACATTAGGTATTATTTTTTCACCATTTAAAACTCTCATTTGATCATCAATAGGAATATAACCTTTTATAGTTTCGATGCCAACTGAATCAAGATTGAGATTTTTACTATTAGGACTCCTACCAGTAGCCACAAGAACGCCATCAACTTCTAAGTTTTCTACAATTTCCTTTGATTTTGCATCCGTTAGTTCTATCTTTACAGGGCATCCAGGGATGATCTTAGTCGCAAACACATTAGATTTTGTATCAATATCTCTTGATTGAATAAGATTTTTCTTGGCTATTTTTGTAATATCTGGGTCAAAGGTAGGCATTATATTTTCCAAAGCCTCAATCATGGTCACTTCGCAACCTAGAGCAGTATAAACATCAGCGAATTCTAAACCTATATATCCACTTCCAATAATGGCTATCCATCTCGGGAGCCACTCAAGTTTTACTGCTTCATCACTTGTGAAAACTGTTCTATTATCTAAAGTTATTCCAGGAGGTACAAAGGGAGAAGAACCTGTTGCTAGAACAATATTTTTGCAGGTAAAGATCCTATCAATCCCATTGTTGTCTCTTACTCCTACTTTTTGATTACCTTCAAGTCTTCCAAATCCTAAAATAATTTCAACTCCACTTCTTTTGAGGGTTTTTGTTAAATTTTCTCTAACATTTGAGACTAAATTATTAGCGTGATCAGCAATTTTTGATCTTTCGAATCTAACAGGGGAAGCATGAATACCAAACTTTGCTAAATGTTCATAATTGGCTATTTCTCTAACTTTTCCACTTGCTGCCAAAAGAGCTTTGGAAGGTACGCATCCTTTATTGACGCAAGTACCTCCCATATCTCCAGACTCTATTATGGCAACTTTAAGACCTTTTTCTGCAGCATGTTTGGCGGCATCAAATCCTCCATATCCTGCACCAATTACTATTAAATCAAAGTCAAAATTTGGATCGGTCACTTTTATATTCTTGAAGTAGAGGTATATGCGACTCTTTTTCGTTCAAGTAATAATGGAACTGCAACACAAGCCACATTCAATGATTCTACAAGCTCACTATGCGGAATAGTAATTGTTTCATTAAAAGCTTCTTGAATTCTTTTATGAATACCATTACCTTCATTGCCCAATATAAGTGCAGTTGGTTTAGACCAATCAATTTCCCAATATGGTTTTTGAGATTTATTAGGATTTTTATTATGGCTACTTGTAGACATTATTTGAAGCCCCTTCTTTGAAAATTGATCTAATGATAACAATAAAGAATTAATCATTTCTTCTTCTCCTCCATCAAATCTTTTAAATGGGAGATGAAAAACAGATCCACTAGATGCTCTTAATACCTTTTGTCCAAAGGGATGCGCCCCTCCCGCTAATAATATCTTGTTAACACCAGCAGCTAAAGCTGTTCTAAAAAGGTTCCCCATATTACCAGGGTCTTGGATCCTATCAAGGACGAGAATAAAGTCATCTTCAATATTATTAAATTCAAAATTAAGTATTGATGAAATCTCCACCAAAGCGGCTACTCCATCAGGATTTTTTGTAGATACTGCTGAAGATAAAACTTCTTCTGATACGACAATTATTAATGATTGATCAATCTTTTGATAAAGTTCCTTATTTTTATCAAGCCATTTTTCAGTAGTTAAAATTTTTGAAGGATGATTACCAGACTTAAGCAATTCTTCCATTAAATGAGTTCCTTCAATGCAAAAATAATCTTTATCTTTTGTGTTAGATCCTTTTTTAAATGATCTAAATCTTTTAACTAAAGTATTACTTTTACTAGTTATTTTTGGAAAGATATTTTCTATAGTAATTTAGGTATTTACCATATTTTAGTTATTTAAATATTTTGATCAATTATTTTTTTAAAATCTTAAGTCTTAGAAATTTTTAACATATACCCTTTACTATTAATTAATATTCATCACGTTACACAGGCTGGACTTCCTATAGTTAGTTTGGCATTATTAAATCAACAAAAAAATTCTTAATGGTTTGCGAAAGCAATAATAAGTCATATCTTAAATCTCAAAATTTAAAGATTATTGGCCGAAGCACCTTAAGAGGGGAGGTAAAAATAAGTGGTGCAAAGAATTCAGCATTAGTATTGCTTGCCGCGTCATTACTTACTGATGAAAAAATCATATTAGATAATGTTCCTCTGCTTACAGATGTTGAGAAAATGTCTAATATTTTAAAGAATTTAGGGGTTAAGTTACAAACTAAAGATCATCAATTAATAATTGATTCAACGAATATATCCATAAAAGAACTTCCATATGAACTTGTAAATGGGTTAAGGGCTAGTTTCTTTTGTATTGGGGCATTATTAGCAAGATTTGGAGAGGCTTCAATACCTTTACCTGGTGGATGCAACATTGGTAAAAGACCTATTAACGAGCATATCAATGGGCTAAATGCTCTAGGTGCTGAAATTATTATTGAAAAAGAGATCGTCAAGGCAAAAATAAAAGAAGAGAAAAGTAGGCTATATGGTGCCAATATCAGATTAAATTGTCCAAGTGTTGGAGCTACTGAAACTTTAATAATGGCCGCATCTTTAGCACAAGGGAGAACAGTAATAGAAAATGCTGCGAGGGAACCTGAAATTCAAGATTTATGTCAGATGTTAAATAAAATGGGTGCAAAAATTTATGATGCAGGTAAAGAAAAAATAATTATTGATGGAGTAAAAAAACTTCATGGCTGTTCTCATAAAGTAATCCCAGATAGAATAGAAGCAGGAACTTTTTTAATAGCTGCTGCTGCGACTTCATCTTCAATTACAGTTTCTCCAGTAATCCCAAATCACTTAGAGGCAGTATTAAATAAGCTAGAAGAAAGTGGAAGTAAAATAATAAAAAAAGGAAATTCGATTTCAATAAATGGTAAAAGTATTAAAGCTGTAGATATAAAAACTGCTCCATTTCCAGGATTCCCTACCGATTTACAAGCTCCATTTATGGCCCTAATGACTATTGCCAAGGGGAGCTCAAAGATCTCTGAAACAATTTTTGAAAACAGAATGAATCACGTTGAGCTATTAAATCAAATGGGGGGGTCGATAATTGTAAAAAATAATATAGCTCAAATAATTGGAGTTAAGAAATTAAGAGGAATGACTTTAGTTGGGTCAGATTTAAGATCATCAGCTGCTTTGATAATTGCAGCATTAATTTCTAATAGAGTTAGTCGCGTTTATGGCCTTGAACATTTAGATAGAGGTTATGAAAATTTTGAGTTAAAGCTATCTCACTTAGGTGTTAATATAACTAGAGAAAAAAATATAAAAATAAAAGATGTTTCGAATGATAGAAAAACCGATTCAATAAAAAAAAACTTGTCAGATATTAATAAAGCAGCTTAATCGTTAAAACTCAGACGTAAGCAACGTTAATAAGTGAAACACAACCAATAAATAAAAAAGATAGTATTAAAAAACGGAAAGACCAATATTTATTTAATCCGGTAATATTCAAGTTATTCATGCCCATGTTCCGCTGTTAGAACCGAAAGCAGTGAAAATTGTGACTGCAATAAATAAATAAGGAGCTAATTTGAATGATAAACTTTGAGTTTTATTTTTTGATTTAATGCCTGACATAATGTTTAAAGTATTACTAAGTAATATAACATAATATTACTATCCGTGAAGCTTAGTTCCCAAAATCTGCAGATAAACTTCGCTAATGATGCAGTACTGTATCATTAATGTAGCTTAAAGCTATATTTTCAGCATAATTCCTAACTTAATGTGTTTAATTTAAAATTTCTTTATTTATGTATTATTTATTTTTTCTACAACTCATTTCTACAAAGCAGGATAAGTAGTCAATGCATGAATTGTTGTTATAGTGAGATAAGTTAGTTATTCGTGAAGAGCCTTGGGAGCGTGGTGGAATTGGTAGACGCACCGCACTCAAAATGCGGCACCTTCGGGTATGTCGGTTCAAGTCCGACCGCTCCCACTTTGATGAATACTTATACAAGGTTTGATATATCTTTTAAAAAAGGTAATGGCTGTTGGCTATGGGACACAGATGGTAAGAAATATCTTGACGCAGTTGCTGGTATAGCTACATGTAGTCTTGGGCATAGCGATAGAATCCTTAGAAAGAAGTTATTAGCTCAATTAAAAAAAATTCAGCATATTTCTAATCTTTATAACATTGAAGAGCAAGAAGAATTAAGTAAAAATCTAACCAGGCAAAGTTGTGCAGAAAGTGTTTTTTTCTGCAATAGTGGTGCCGAGGCGAATGAGTCAGCGATTAAATTAATTAAAAAATACGGCAACATAATAAATCCCGGTAAAGAATCTTTTATTCTTGCGGCTAGGTCAAGTTTTCATGGAAGAACACTCGCAACTTTAAGCGCAACTGGTCAGCCCAAATACCAAAAAGGGTTTGAACCAATGGTTAAAGGATTTAAGTTTTTTAAATATAACGATATAGCTTCAGTAAAAAAATTATTTGATGAATGTCAAAAAAACGACCAAAAAGTTTCTGGAGTTTTAATTGAACCTATTCAAGGAGAAGGAGGAGTAATACCTGGAAATAAATTATTTTTCAAAGAATTAAGAGAAATATGCAATCAAAATAATTCTCTTTTAATTCTTGATGAAGTTCAGAGTGGAGTAGGAAGAACTGGAAAAATGTGGGGGTATGAGAATTTAGAAATTGAACCTGATGGTTTCACATTAGCCAAAGGATTAGGTGGAGGTCATGCGATTGGTGCATTATTGGTACAAAAAAAAGCGAACATCTTTTCCCCTGGAGATCACGCAAGTACTTTTGGTGGCAATCCCTTTGCTTGTAGAGCTGCCTTAACAGTTTTAGACGAAATTAAAAGGCGTAAAATTCTTAAAAACGTTTTCGAAAGAGGTAATCAATTAAATGAGGGGTTTACTAAAATTTCAGCCAAATTCCCTAAAATTATTACTGGCATAAGAGGAGTAGGATTAATACAAGGTCTTGTGATAGATGATTCCTATACAGATGCAAAAACTATTACATTAAAAGCTTTTGAAAAAGGTTTACTTGTAGTGCCTGCCGGAGGAAACGTTGTTAGGTTTGTACCTCCATTGATAATTTCGAAAAATGAAATCAATATACTTTTAAATAAGTTGGATCTAATTTTCGAAAAACTATAAATTCTTTTAATTTTGACAAATTTAAACATTGCGAATTTTGATTTACTCTCGCCCAAACTAGAAAGGGAAAATATTCAATTAGGATTATCAAGAATTAAAAAAGCTTTAGAAGATTTAGATGATCCCTGCAAAAATATACCTGCTATTCAAATTGTAGGAACAAATGGTAAAGGTTCGATTACAGCCTTTATAGAGAATATTCTTTATGCAGATAAAAAGAATATTGGGGTAACTACTTCACCTCACCTTTTAGATATATGTGAAAGGATTAGAGTGAATAAAGAAAAAATTAGTAAGCAAGAATTAGAGAACCTATTTAAGAAAGTAAGAAATAATCTTTCAACCCATAAATTATCTCCTTTTGAACAGATTATTTGTTGTGCACTCAACTTTTTTGATTTTAAAAAAGTAGATTTATTAATTCTTGAAGCTGGATTAGGTGGCCGATTAGACGCCACTACAGCCCATCCTTTAAGACCAATAATTGCTATTGGGAATATAGGTTTAGACCATAAAGAATATCTTGGAGACTCAATTGAAAAAATTGCAAAAGAAAAAGCAGCTGTAATTGAGAAAAATGCATTTGTTGTCTCTTGCAGACAAAATATTAAAGTTGAAGAAATAATTAAAACAAGGGCTAAAGAAGTAGGTGCGAAAATCATATGGAAAGAACCATTATCAAGCAACTATGAACTTGGTTTAAAAGGAAATTTTCAAAAACAAAACGCCGCTGTTGCTATTGGAGTAATTGAATCTCTAAATAATTTAGGATTTAGTTTTAAAGAATGCTCCATTAAGGAAGGCCTTAAGAATGCGAAATGGAGCGGTAGGTTAGAAATAATTAATTGTTTAAATAAAAAAATACTTGTTGATTCTGCACATAATTACTCTGCGGCAAAAGCCCTTTCAGAGGAAAGGAAAACTTGGAATAATAATCAGGCAGGGGTTTATTGGATTTTAGGAGTCCAAAGATACAAAGATTTTTCCTCAATGATGAAAGTTCTTATTAAAGAAAATGATCATATACTTTTAGTCCCTGTTCCTAACCAAGCCAGTTGGAGATTAAAAGATATTTCTAAGATTAATGAGCTAAATCATTTAAATATAATTGAGTTTGAAAAAGTTGATCTTGCTTTTAACTATCTTTTGGAACTTAAAAAATGGCCAAAATGCAATCCTGTTCTAACGGGCTCAATTTTTTTAGTTGCTGAGTTTATTAAATTCGCAAATAATCAAAAGTTTTAAATATTAAACTCATCTTTTATCTCCCACCCTTGCAATTTGCCTGGGTTCAATAAACCTTTTGGATCAAATTTTAGTTTTGCTTTTACTTGATCAGAATCAATAACTCCTAATCCACCCCCCTCAACAGTTAATACATGTGGATTAAAAATAATTGCTCCCAGTTTCTTACAATCATCAATTATTTGGTTTAATTGATCTGAACTATGCCATTTTATTACTGGCAAAGCTGCTAATCTAGGGACTCCTTGTTGAGCGACTGCTTCAATATGCCAGAGAATATTCTTACCCCATTTTTCTCTCAAAGAATTAATTAATTCGAATTCCTTATTTAGAGGTAAAAGCATCTGTAAATATGTCCAATTTTTGTCCTTTGCCCTCATATGAAGGGTTGTGTGATTCCAAACTACTTCAGAAATTCCATTTGTTAATTTATCTTCTTCTCCAAGGAGAAAAGAATTAACTTCGAATTTTTTGCAAATTAATTCAATAGTTTTTACACCACCAAGCGTTGATTGAAGCAAAATCTTGTGACTTTTAGATTTACCTTTAAACCAGTTAGGCATTTGATCTACAATTTCCTTCTCAAGAATTGCACCTAGCTTCAAGTCGATTGCTGCATTAGTACATGTTTTTAATATTTCGATTGACTTATTTAACTCTCCACAGTCGATTACTATGGAATACCACTTACGTTTTATATCAGTAGCAATTAATAATGAAGTAATAATTCCATTAGTTCCATACGCATGATTTAAAGGTTCTGATTCTTGAGCATCAAATGTTAGTAATTTAGGCTCTTCATTTATTGTTACAGCTTCTAGACCTATAAGATTTCCAGGATCTCTTAAAAATCCCCATCTAATTGATCCAATACCTCCTGAGCCCCCTGCAATAAAACCTCCTATGGTTGCAGTTTTCCATGTGCTGGGAAGCAACCTTAATTCTCTTCCATATTTTTCTAGTTCTTTATTTAAATCTCCCATTAAGCATCCAGACTGTACTTTTACGAAACCTGTCTCTGGATAAAATTCTTCTAATTTATTTAAACAATTCATTTGCATAACAACGCCTTTAAATAAAGGTACAGCTTGTCCATAATTGCCTGTACCTGAACCTCTTAAAGTAATAGGGGTAGTATATTCCCAGCAAATTTCTGCTACTTTCTTAACCGCATTTTGATTAATAGGTCGTACTACCAAATCAGCGATACATCCATCTAGTCTCTTTTCGAGAATTGGGGAATAGTTATAGAAATCTTTTGAAAGTCTTTTAACATCCGAAGCTCTTTCAATAATTTCTAAATTATCAACTTTTTTTAATTTTTCTACTAATTCTGAATTTCTTGATGACATTAATAATGATTTCTTGCTTTAAATATAAAATAATTGATTAGTCATACAATTCGCCATTTATAAATACTTCTCTTTTTAAATTACATGAAAAAATATCAGCCCACTTTTCAGCATCTAAAATCACAAAATCAGCAGGGCAGCCTTTTTTAACTAACCCATCCCAATTAAGATTTAATAATCTACTTGGTGATAAAAGAATCGAAGATAATGTCAATCTCTCCCAAGGACTTAATTGAAGCATAGGAATTGAGAGAGATATTAAGTAAAAGGGATCATAGTTACCAAATGGATACCAAGGATCCTGAACATTATCACTCCCTATAGAAACATCAACTAATGATTTTTGGAGTTGCTTAATTGGTGCAACAGGTCTATTTAAAGATGTACTTTTATCTTTACGATTAAGCAACCAGAAATTTGTTAAAGGAAGTGCGATCACTTTTATATCTTTTTCAGCAATCTTTCTTCCCAATTTAAGTATTTCATTATCATTTAAGGATAAAATACTACTTAAATGACTACATGTTATTGGTACTTTGATATTTAATCTATCAATCGTCTCTAATAGAATCTTAATCCCAGCTCCTGGTTTAATATTTGATTCATCAATGTGTAGATCAATCTCTAATTTATATTTATCTGCTAATAAAAGAGTTTTAGAGACTAAATGTTTTACTTTTGCTTTATTAAAAGGAGGTACAAGAACTCCCCCTAAAATGCCGTTTTCCCTAGAAAATTTTTTTGCTAATTCCTCTCCACGGGTAGTATCCCAAAACTCCAATGAAGCTAGGGCTACATATTGCAATTTCAATTTTGAAGAATATTTTTTTTGTAGATTAAAAAGCTCATCCCAAATATTATTATCCTGTGTTTCATAAGTATCAATATGACTTCTAATCGCTCTATATCCATTTTTGATAGCAAGATTTAATGATTTTTCAGCTCTCTCCAAAACTTTTTTCGTGGTTCTAATTTTATGCTCTTCTAAATTTACTGATAATGCCTCTTCATAGTTTGATTTGAAATTAGGAAACTCTCCAAAAGTGAAAGATTTATCCAAATGTGAATGGGTTTCAACAAATCGAGGAAAAAGAATTTTTTTTGGTTTTTTATTTTTTATATTAATGGGTTTTAATTCAGAAACAATTCCTTTTTCCCAAGCAACAAAAACAGAAGCAAAATCTTCATCATCAACACTTAGGTTATCAACATTTTCTATTTCACAAAGGCTTCTGGGTATGAGAACCTCAGTTTTTCCGGAATTGCTCAAGATTTCATTTGCTTTTATTTTATTTTAAAACATCAATATAATTTATATATAAATAGGAAAATACTTCAAAATCTTCTAAAAAATGAAAATATGCATGAAATTTTACACTTAAGTTGTTAAATTTATAGATGTGAGGCGGGCGTCGCCAAGTGGTTAAGGCAGTGGCTTGTGGCGCCGCTATTCGGGGGTTCGAATCCCCTCGCTCGCCCTCTAAATATTGCTCCAAAATTATTTAAATTATAATTTTGAAATAACAACTTCCTTCAAAACTTTTAGCAACGTGCTAACGAAACCTATACAAGAAGAAAAAAAGTCTTATAAAAATTCCTCTATTGGTAGTTATTGGATAACAACTTTTGGTTGCCAAATGAATAAGGCTGATTCCGAAAGAATGGCTGGCACTCTTGAAAAAATGGGATATTCAAGAGCTATTGATGAATTAAAAGCGGATCTAGTTCTATATAACACGTGCACTATAAGAGATAGTGCTCAGCAAAAGGTTTATAGTTTTTTAGGAAAACAAGTTAAAAGAAAGCATAGTACTCCAACATTAAAATTAGTTGTAGCAGGTTGCCTCGCACAACAAGAGGGTGAGTCTCTTTTAAGAAGAGTTCCTGAACTTGATCTAATCATGGGACCACAACATGTTAATAATCTTGAAAATCTTTTAGAACGAGTTGATTCAGGTAATCAAGTTGTTGCCACTGAAGAAACTTTTATATCTGAAGATATTACCAATGCGAGAAGAGATAGCTCTATTTGTGGTTGGGTGAATATAATTTATGGTTGTAATGAAAGATGCTCTTATTGCGTTGTCCCATCTGTTAGAGGTAAAGAGCAATCAAGATATCCAGATGCAATTAAGAGTGAGATCCAAACTTTAGCTCATAATAATTTTAAAGAGGTTACTCTTTTAGGACAAAATATTGATGCTTATGGTAGAGATCTTCCTGGGGCGACAAAAGAGGGGAGAAAAGAAAATAACCTCACTGATCTTCTTTATTTTATTCATGATGTAGATGGAATTAGAAGAATAAGATTTTCTACTAGTCATCCAAAATATTTTTCAAAAAGATTAATAAAAGCTTGTTATGAATTAGACAAAGTTTGTGAGCATTTTCATATCCCGTTTCAAAGTGGAAATGATGAAATCCTGAGATTGATGGCTAGAGGGTACACAATTGATAGATATAAGAGAATAATTGAAAATATAAGACTATTAATGCCAAATGCATCAATTACTGCGGATGCAATAGTTGCTTTCCCTGGAGAAACAGAAATCCAATATCGGGACACATTAAAATTAATATCTGATATTGGTTTTGATCAAGTAATGACTGCAGCCTATTCTCCAAGACCAAACACCCCTGCTGCAATATGGGATAATCAAATTCCTGAAGAAGTTAAAAAAGAAAGATTAAAAGAAATTAATGAACTAGTTGAAATAACCTCTAGAAAAAGAAATCAAAGATATTTGAATAATATTGAAAGTGTTTTAATTGAGGGCTTGAATCCAAAAAACACCTCACAAATTATGGGAAGGACCAGAACGAACAGACTTACTTTTGTAGAAATGCCACAAAATATTGGATTTAATTATTTATTAGGCGACGAAATAAATGTCAAAATAACGGAAGCAAGATCTTTTTCTTTAAGCGGTCAAATTTGTAAGTAATTTTTCTAAATGTTAGAAAAAGAAAAAAAATGTATTGGAATAATTTTTGGAGGAGAATCTAATGAGCATTATGTCTCGGTATCTTCCGCCAAGACGGTTTATAAAGCCTTAATTTCCAAAATAAACATACATAGATTTAGGGTTAAAGCTTTTTACATAAATAAGCATGGAGTTTGGCTTAATAACGATCAATCTCTCGAATTATTAAAAGAAAATAGTAGAAATGAAACGACCGATAAGTACCAATCATTGCCTAAAGGAAAAATTAACTTTCTAAACAAAATTGAATTTCAAAGTATTGATATATGGTTCCCCCTTTTGCATGGTTTAAATGGAGAAGATGGAGCAATTCATGGATTATTAAAATTTACCCAAAAACCTATTGTTGGTGGGGGGATTTTAGGTTCCGCTCTTGGAATGGATAAAATATTAATGAAAAAAATATTTTCACATCTAGAAATTCCACAAGTAAATTATTTAGCTATCCAGAATCAGGATCTTGGTGATGGTAATGTTAAAAATAATTTATCTGTTGAAATTATTGAAAAACTAAATTTACCAGTTTTTGTTAAACCTGCCAATTCAGGATCTTCACTTGGGATTTCTAAGGCTAAAAATAAATCAGAAATAATTAAAGCGTTACAAAAGGCTCGGGAAATAGACTCAAGAATTGTTATCGAGGAAGGTTTGGATGTTAGAGAACTTGAATGCGGAATAATTGGTAATTTAAAACTTTACGCATCTGAAATTGGTGAAGTTTCCTATTCAACAGATTGGTATGATTATGAATCCAAATATTCGATGGATAATCAAATAATTATTCCAGCTGATATTAATTCACAAATCTCTAAACAAATCAAAGATATTGCTATACAAAGTTGTAGAGCATTAAATATTTACGGTTTTGCAAGGGTTGATTTCTTTTTAGAAAAGATTTCAAATAAAATTTTTTTGAATGAAATAAATACAATTCCTGGTTTTACTAATAAAAGTATGTTTCCCATGCTTTGGAATGCTACAGGTTTAAATATTAATCAACTTGTGGCTAAACTAATTGATATATCCTCTGATTTATAGATTAAAGTCAAATGTTGCATGGATTACTTTGGTTACCATTACTTTTAATCTTCATTCTATTAACAGCTCTTGGTTGGCTAGAAAGAAGGAGACAAAATCTTTTTAGGAATTGGGCTAATGGTTCTGAAATTTGTAAGTTAGATAGTTCTTGTGCAGCCTTTTTAAAAAATGGTGAATTGAAATGGAGTGCATTTGAAGCTGGAAAGTTTGAAGAGAAAGATAGTTTTACAATAAAAAAACTTGAACTAGTAGAATTAATGGCTCTCACCTCAGGAGAAGCTCCTTTAACTAATGAATCTCAAGGTAAATGTAGGCTTAGACTTGTTGGTAACGGGAAAGAGATGGATGTACCATTTTCAGATGCAGAAAGAGCTAGAGAATGGATGGATCAGTTAATGGAGAAGGCTCGATGTGATTTATGAAAGCTTAACCAAAAGTAAAAAAAGAAGGCCTTTTTTATTAATCATCTTTTTATTCTTAACAACTTTTTTAACCTTTAAAACTTTTAAAAAAGTTAATCCACAAGACATTTCAATTTTTGGTAGCGAGTTTTTTTCTATAAATGATATAGTTACAAATTCATCTCTAAATTTCCCAACCCCATTAATATTTGTTAAATCTAAATACGCTGAAAAAGAGTTAAAAAAAAATTTATCTCTTAAAAATGTTTCAGTTAATAGACAACTTTTTCCTTTTGGCTTGAAAATCCTAATTAAAACGAGAACACCAATAGCTTACGGGGAGCAAATTTTAAAAGGCAAAAAAATAACTGGTTTTATTGATAAAGATGGTTTTTTTATTAATGAACAATATGCAGATAATGACAATTCGAAAAAAATATCCAGTAAAGTTTTCGGATGGAACGAAAACTTTAGAGAGACATTATCAAAAATTTTGAATTCTCAAAATAATATTGACGTTGAATTTCTCACGATAAATTTTTCTCCGAATGGTTTTTTAACATTAGAAGAAAAAAGTTTAAAAACAATATTTCTGGGGGTTAATCCAAAAATAATTGAAACTCAATTACAAATAATTAGTGATATCAAAACTCAAATCAAAGAAAATAATATATTAGAAAAAATAGATAATATCGACTTAACCGACCCAAGCAATCCAAAAATTAAAGTGTTCAAACCCTAATAATTGGAAACAAATTTCATGAAAGTTTTTTTGATTAGTACAGTGATTGTAGGGAGTTTGCAAATTAACTCAATTTTTAACAAGTTAATATTTAAGGACTTTCATCAAGAAAATCCTACATATCAGCTTAGTGAGTTCATAATGCACCCAATACTAGTATTTGATTTTATTTAGAGATGAGCTTCGGAAACAATCCAAACTTTAATCAATCAGAAAACATCCTTCCAAGTCAGAATGCCAAAATTGAAGTTATTGGTGTTGGTGGTGGTGGAAGTAATGCTGTAAACAGGATGATTGACAGTGATCTTGAAGGCGTTTCATTCAGAGTCCTTAATACTGATGCCCAAGCATTATTACAATCTTCTGCAGAAGGCAGAGTACAACTAGGTCAAAACCTAACAAGAGGTCTGGGAGCAGGAGGTAATCCAAGTATTGGGCAAAAAGCTGCTGAGGAGTCAAAGGATGAACTTCAACAAGCGTTAGAAGGATCTGACTTAGTTTTTATTGCTGCTGGCATGGGAGGAGGAACCGGAACTGGAGCAGCTCCAGTAGTTGCTGAAGTTGCAAAGCAAAGTGGGGCTCTAACTGTTGGAATAGTAACAAAGCCATTTTCGTTTGAGGGTAAAAGGAGAATGCGTCAAGCAGAAGAAGGGATAGCAAGATTAGCTGAAAACGTTGATACACTAATTGTTATTCCAAATGATCGTTTAAAAGACGTAATTGCAGGAGCACCACTTCAAGAAGCATTCAGGAATGCTGATGATGTATTAAGAATGGGAGTTAAAGGTATAAGTGACATAATTACATGTCCTGGATTAGTCAACGTTGATTTTGCTGACGTAAGGTCTGTCATGTCTGAAGCTGGTACCGCTCTCCTTGGTATAGGTATTGGTTCTGGTAGATCTAGAGCATTAGAAGCAGCTCAAGCTGCGATGAATAGCCCTTTACTAGAAGCAGCTAGAATTGATGGAGCAAAAGGTTGTGTTATTAATATAACTGGGGGGAAAGATATGACATTGGAAGATATGACTTCTGCTTCTGAAATTATTTATGATGTTGTAGATCAAGAAGCAAATATAATAGTTGGTGCTGTTGTTGATGAATCCATGGAAGGTGAAATACAAGTTACTGTTATAGCGACAGGTTTTGAAACTAATCAACCATTAAAGCAACAAAGAATAAAAAATAGGTTAACTAATCAGTCACTTTATAATATTTCTGATAATAAAGACACTGGAGCTAATATTCCAGAGTTTTTAAGATTAAGGCAGAATAAAAAAGATATCGAATAATCGTTGGATAAAGTGACTCGGTTTTCTCGCCTGCCTCAAGCATCCCTTATGGCTGCTACCTTCCGATCCTGACCAGGTTTGGGCGTTAAAACCGCGAAAGGCCGAGTCGCATTTATATTAGCAATTTTTGATAAAAAAAGATACATAGCTCTTATGTTGCCATCAGAACTCGTTAAATATAAAAAAAATTCCCAAAAAATTATTGCATTAACTGCATGGGACTCTATTTCAGGTTCTCTAGCTGAGCAATCAGGAGCAGATATTGTTTTAGTGGGAGACTCTTTAGCAATGGTGTGTTTAGGATACAAATCCACATTGCCAGTTACTTTAGAAAACATGATTTATCACACAAATGCAGTTTCAAGAGGTTTCAGCAATGAAATAGAAAATCAATCCTTATTAGTTTGTGATATGCCTTTTCTAAGTTATCAATGCGGAGAAGATAAGGCAGTGGAATATGCCGGAAAGATAATCAAGAGCACCTATGCAAAGGCAGTAAAAGTTGAGGGTGCTGAACCAGAGGTCCAAACAGTTATTTCAAGGCTAATAAGGATGGGAATTCCTGTCATGGGGCATTTAGGACTTACTCCACAAAGCTATTTAAATCTAGGATTTAAAAAACAAGGGATTAAGACAGAAAGTCACGAAAAAATAAAAAGAGATGCTTTATCACTAGAAAAATTAGGATGTTTTTCAATTGTTTTAGAACATATTCCAGAATTACTTGCCAAAGAAATTCAAAGCGATTTAGAAATCCCAACAATAGGAATAGGGGCTGGCAATTTTTGTGATGGTCAAGTAAGAGTTACAGCTGATTTATTAGGCCTAAATGATAAGCAACCTCCATTTTGTAGACCAATTATTGATGGGAAAAAATATTTTAGTGAAAAACTAAAGGAATGGGTTACTTCTGAAAGGCTCAACTAACCCGACTCATTTTGTCACAAGTAGCAATTAGCCGAGAAGCTTTTATTAACAATGGGTTTTAAGCAAGAAGAAACAGAAAAAATTTTATATTCATTCTCAAATTAAAACTTATATAAAACCTATTACCAAGTATTACCTTCTTCGCATCCAGGCTTAGATGTATCCCCACATTTCATTAAGACTTCACCTGTTTCTTTTATATCAATTTCAAACCAAGTAAATACTTTCTTTTTGGGTACTGCTTTTGCATTAAAACAACTATTTTTATCAGTCTTTATTATTTGAAAGTTTTTTAATTTACTTGTACTTTCTGATCTAAAGGCCGTAACACTATCAAAATTTGTTGGTAAATCTTCGACATTTCTAATGGCACATTCTTTAAATCCATATTTCAACCTATTCTTAACTAACTCTTCTTCTCTTGATTCCCCCAAATTTAAATTTAAATTAGCTAACCCAATAGCACCTAAGATAAGAAATAGGACACCAGCTCCTCCTAAATAAAGAGAAAATATTAAAAATTTTTTCACAAAAAAAGAGGGTTTAATCCCTCTCAGTTTAGATCGACTGTCAATTTTACTTATTCAAGACATTAGCTTTACCTTTTGTTAAAGAAGTTTCTTAAGGGATTTATTTTATTTTCAAAAATTTTCATAAAACAACTGATAGCAACAGTTTTAGCTATGATAACAAGGGTATGATAAGTCTTAGTTAACTTTTTCCCACCATTTAAACATTGAAACTAGTATTTGATTGCTTAATTCCATGCCTTGAGGATCACTCAAAAAAAATCTATTCCCTCTTTTAATCAAAAGGCCACTTTCTAAGAATTTTTCCCATTCTTTTAATAGCTTCTTCAAAACTATTTCAGACTTTTTTTTATCCCAATTGTGTTCACATATTAATCTATAAATATTAACACCCTCTTTAAGTCTCATTCCTAACATGATTTTCTCATCTAATTCTTTATAAATATTTTTCTGATTTACTAGTGAAGGATCTAATTTAATTTCGCATTGCTTATTTACCCATTTTTTATAATCTCTACTAATCCTCGGTCTTGTAAACTTTTCCCCCCAAGGTGAACTTGTAGACCCTTGACCAAAACTCCACCATCCTAGACCAGTCCAGTAGACTCTATTGTGTCTTGATTGATGACCAGGGAGAGAATAATTAGAAATTTCATATCTTGAATAACCTAATGCTTTTAAAATAAAATTCGTCAGCTCACTATTTTTAAAAGATTCCTCATCATTTGGTAAGGATAGTTTGCCTAAATCAACTAATTTTTTAAAAACTGTTCCATTCTCAATATTTAAATCATAAATTGATATGTGAGGAGGGCAGAACTTTAACGATTTTTCTAAGTCTTCTTGCCATTCTTTAAAACCACTACTTGGTAAATTTTGAATTAAATCTAAACTCCAACTTTTTATAAGAGCATGATCATAAGCTCTCTTTAACCAAGAACAAGATTTCTCTACATCTTTACTACAATGTCTCCTTCCAGCCCGTTCAAGTATGTCATTATTAAAACTTTGAACACCAAGACTAAATCTATTTATTCCAGCCTTTATGAAGCTATATAGATCATCTTCATTAAAACTAGCTGGATCGACCTCCATTGTAATTTCAGCGCCGTAATCAATTCCGTAATTCTGCTTAAAAAGATTTATTAAATCTTTGATCTGAATGGGATTTAAAATTGAAGGAGTTCCTCCACCGATATAAATTGTTGAAAGAGGAGATTTATGTTTGATTGACAATATTTCTTTTTTTAAATAAATTAAATATTCTTTTATTGTCTTACTTCCATTACCATTTAAACTTTCAATTTTATTGCCTAACGGTATAACTGCAAAATCACAATAGAAACATCTTCTATGGCAAAAAGGAATGTGTATGTAAGCACTTCTAGGAAAATTATTCATAATATAATTAAATTTTTAAACTAAAAAAAATCTAGATAGGAGTTTAAAAAATAAATTTTTTATTTACTCAATTAATAAATCCTAGTAGATTAGATATATGACAGATATCTTAGTACTGATTTTATTTGTATTGTCTGGAGCAGCATCAGGATGGCTTGGAGTTGATCTTTTACCAGTAGACATACTAAAACAGGTCTCAAATGTGGAAGGATTCAGAATTGTACTTGCAATAATAGGATTATTTATTGGATTGGCAGCAGGCTTTGTTTTTTTACAGCTAAGAAAGACATTCCTTGATCAGATACGCACAATGCCTACTGATTTGCTTATAAGTAGATCTGTAGGTTTAATTTTAGGATTACTTGTTGCAAATCTACTACTTGCTCCAATATTGCTGATCCCATTTCCAAGGGAAGTATTTTTTGCGAAACCTTTAGCCGCGATTCTTAGTAATTTTTTCTTTGGTGCACTTGGATATAAATTAGCTGATACTCACGGCAGAACATTATTAAGATTATTTAACCCAAATAATACTGATGCATATTTAGTTAATGAAGGAATACTTCCAGCTGCAAGCCCAAAAATTCTTGATACTAGTGTAATTATAGATGGCAGAATAAACGGTTTATTAAATTGCGGCTTACTTGAAGGTCAATTAATTGTGGCCCAAAGTGTAATTGATGAGTTACAAACTTTGGCTGATTCCAGTAGTAATGAGAAAAGAGCTAAAGGAAGAAGAGGTCTCAAATTATTGAAAGAACTAAGAGAATTATATGGCAGAAGACTTGTAATAAATCCAACAAAGTATGAGGGCAATGGCGTGGATGAAAAACTTCTCAGAATTACGGAGGATATGTCTGGCACGTTGCTTACTGCGGATTACAATCTTTCTCAGATTGCAGAAGTAAAAGAATTAAAAGTTATGAATTTAAGCGATCTAGTTATTGCTCTTAGACCAGAAGTTCAACCTGGAGAATCACTAAATATAAAAATTGTCAGAGAAGGTAAAGAAAAAATGCAAGGAATCGGATATTTAGATGACGGGACCATGGTCGTTATCGATGATGCGAAGAAATTTGTTGGAGATAGATTAGACATAGTTATTACTGGCGCATTGCAAACACCTACTGGAAGAATGGTATTTGGGAAACTGATAAATAATCCTGAGTCAAACAAATCTGTTAAATCTCCAGCGACACCGGGTTAAATCTAGCTAGAATTATATAAGTATTTATTTTGTGGAACATATGACTGTATCTGCTCCTTATTACGGCGAAAATACCGCTATGAGGACTCCACCTCCAGATTTACCTTCTCTTCTTCTAAAGGAAAGAATAGTTTATTTAGGATTGCCTTTATTTTCAGATGATGATGCTAAAAGGCAATTAGGAATGGATGTTACTGAACTAATTATTGCTCAACTCCTTTATTTGGAATTTGATGATCCAGAAAAACCTATTTATTTTTATATAAATTCAACAGGTACAAGTTGGTATACAGGAGATGCTGTTGGCTTTGAAACAGAAGCTTTCGCTATTTGCGATACCATTAATTACATAAAACCACCTATTCATACAATTTGTATTGGTCAAGCAATGGGTACAGCAGCAGTTATCCTTTCCTCTGGGACAAAAGGACATAGAGCAGCTCTTCCACATGCTTCTATTGTTCTTCACCAACCTATCAGTGGCGCTAGAGGGCAAGCAACTGATATCCAAATAAGAGCAGAAGAGGTATTAAAAAATAAAAAATCAATGCTCGAAATTTTATCACGCAATACTGGTAAAAGTATTGAAGAGCTTTCCAAAGATTCTGATAGGATGAGTTATCTGAATCCACAAGAAGCTTTAGATTACGGAGTTATAGATAGAATACTTACAAGCCAAAAAGATTTGCCAAATAAAATTTAACTTTTACTTTCAACTAATTTATTTTTTAAAATCATGCCAATAGGAACTCCAAGCGTGCCATATAGACTTCCAGGAAGTCAATATGAAAGATGGGTAGACATTTACACAAGATTAGGTGTTGAAAGGATTTTATTTCTCGGACAAGAAGTAAATGACGGTATTGCTAATAGCCTAGTTGCTCAAATGCTTTATCTTGATTCTGATGACAATTCAAAACCTATTTATCTTTATATAAATAGTCCAGGCGGTTCAGTTACTGCTGGTTTGGCAATATACGATACTATCAAATATGTTAAAAGTGATGTAGTCACTATATGCGTAGGTCTTGCTGCCTCAATGGGAGCATTTTTATTAGGTGCTGGTACTAAAGGTAAAAGAGTTGCTCTTCCTCACAGTAGAATTATGATTCATCAACCACTAGGGGGGACCTCTCAACGTCAGGCGAGTGATATAGAGATAGAAGCAAGAGAAATTCTTAGAATTAAAGATATGTTGAACAACTCTATGGCTGACATGACCGGCCAATCATTTGAAAAAATCGAGAAAGATACTGATAGAGATTATTTTCTAAGTGCTGAAGAAGCCAAAAACTATGGGCTAATTGACAGAGTTATTTCTCATCCAAGTGAAGCTAATTAACTCTAAAACCTAAAATCAATATTTAAACATTAATTCTTAAATGAGCAATTGTGTGGTTTATTTACACGTTTAATGTCTAAAATATTAACTATCAAAAGTTAAGAAGCTACAACTAATGACACAACTCTTTTATGACACAGATGCCGACCTAAGTCTTTTAAATAATAAAACCATCGCAATAATAGGATACGGTTCACAAGGTCATGCACATGCTTTAAATCTTAAAGACAGTGGAATGGATGTGATTGTAGGGCTATACAAAGGTAGCAAATCTGAAAGTAAAGCAATTAATGATGGTTTAAAAGTATTCACCGTTACAGAAGCCTGTGAAAAAGCAGACTGGATAATGATTTTGCTTCCAGATGAATTCCAAAAAGATGTTTACCTTAAAGAAATAGAACCAAATTTAAAAGAGGATAAGATATTAAGTTTTGCTCATGGATTTAATATAAGATTCGGCCTCATAAAGCCACCTAGTTTTGTTGATGTTGTAATGATTGCACCAAAAGGTCCTGGACACACTGTTCGATGGGAATATCAGAATGGTCAAGGTGTTCCTGCTTTATTTGCGGTAGAACAGGATTATTCTGGCAATGCAAGATCATTAGCAATGGCTTATGCCAAAGGCATTGGTGGTACTAGAGCTGGAATTCTTGAAACAAATTTTAAAGAGGAAACCGAAACAGATCTATTTGGAGAACAAGCTGTTTTATGTGGTGGTTTATCAGAACTTGTTAAGTCAGGATTTGAAACTCTCGTTGAGGCAGGTTATCAACCCGAACTTGCATATTTTGAATGTTTACACGAAGTAAAGTTAATTGTAGATCTAATGGTTAAGGGAGGTTTATCTCAAATGAGAGATTCAATTTCGAATACTGCTGAATATGGTGATTATGTTAGTGGTAAAAGACTTATAAATAATGATACGAAGAAAGAAATGCAGAAAATTTTACAAGATATTCAAGATGGCACTTTCGCTAAGAATTTTGTTGATGAATGTGAAAAAAACAAACCTCTAATGACAAAATTAAGAGAAGAAAACTCTAAACATGAA
>QCUB01000020.1 GCA_003210895.1 Prochlorococcus sp. AG-676-M04 | reverse complement strand
AATCGATAATAGAAAAAGTAAATTTCTGCAAAAAATATATTAAATCAGAAGATATGCCAACGATTATTGGTATTGGTGACACAGTTACATCACAGAAAAATACTAACAATAGTTATTCAAGAGGAGGAAGTGATCGATCATTCTTAGAATTTATACAATTACTAGGAAAAGAGTTTGATAGTAATAATAAAATAATTTTCGTTGACAGTAGTTCAGGAGAAGTTTATAGACCTTCTACAAAAATATCTGGTTTAAAAGGAATAAGTGATGAGGAAGACAACTTAAAGTTTGATATGATTTTTCAGAATGGTCCCAAAGAATATTTAAACTGGTTTATTGCATTTGCAAAAAAAAGATCAAAATTAAAAACCTAATTCTTAAATAAATTTTTTACACTGAGAATAAAAAATCACAAATTATGATACATAGTTTTCCTTTAATAAAGAAAGAACATATTGAAACACTCCAGATAAATATTGGCCTTAAATGTAATCAGGCTTGTAAACATTGCCATGTAAATTCACACCCATTACGTACCGAAAAGATGTCTTATGAAATAATTTCACTCATACCAAAAGTAATAGAAAAATATGGAATTAAAACTTTAGATATTACCGGAGGGGCACCAGAAATGCATCCTGAATTTAGAAATTTAATAACTACTTTAAGTGATAAAAATATTGATATTATTGATAGATGTAATTTAACAATTTTCTTTGAAGATGGATTCGAAGACTTACCCCAGTTCCTTGCTGAAAACAACGTAATAGTAACAGCATCACTCCCATGTTATGAAAAGGATAATGTAGAATTTCAAAGGGGTTATGGAGTTTTTGATAAAAGTATTAATGCTTTAAAAATACTTAATCATTTAGGATATGGGAAACAAAAAGAAGGACTGCAATTAAATCTAGTTTATAATCCTGTAAATCCTATCCTTCCTCCATCACAAGAAATCCTAGAAGCAGATTATAAAAGAATCCTTTTTGAAAAATACAATATCTCATTTAATAATCTTTATACAATAACCAATATGCCAATTAATAGATATGCAGACTCTCTTAAAAGAGAAAACAAACTTGATGCATATTACAAATTACTTAAAGAAAATTTTAATAAAAATAATTTAGAAAACCTTATGTGTAAAAAAACGATCAGTGTAAATTGGCAAGGACAAATCTATGATTGTGACTTTAATCAGCAAATAAATTTAAAAGGAAATAAAGGACCAAAGACACTTTCTGATTTAGTTAATAAATCATTTAAATTTAATTATGGAGTAGCTGTTAAGGAACATTGCTTTGCTTGTACAGCAGGGGCTGGCTCAAGTTGTGGAGGAACTTTAACCTAGTTACTGCTAAATACAATTAGGACATATAGCTCTAACATTTAAAGAAGATTCAATAAGTTTAAAACCATTCACTTTAGCGGCGACTTTACCCGCATTCAATACTTCATCACTTTCAAATTCTTCAGTTCTTCCACATCTAATACAAATCAAGTGATGATGATCTGCAGTTTCATTACTTAATAATTCATATCGATGACCGCCTTCACTAAGCTCTAATTCATGTAATAACCCCATTTGAACGAGCAGTCTCAAAGTTCTATAAATTGTTGCGAGGGAAACTTTAGAACTAGATTTAATTAATTTTTCATGAACCTCTTCCGCACTTAAATGATTACCTGCTCCGATATTCTCAAATAAATTTAAAACCTTGAGTCTTTGAGGAGTTAATCTCTTACCATCTTTATGTAAGCCATCTCCTAAAGGAGATGTAATAACTTGATATTGAGAAGATAAGGTCAATTAAGAGATGGTATATATTCTCAATAATAACTTTTGATGAGATTAAATCAACTTTTAAATAATAAAAATTTACTAAATTTCCTCAAAAAGATTACATTTAATACATAGATATATTTAGGCTATCTTTTTAAATATTGTAGAAAAGAAATTAATGACACATTCTTCAAAAAGCGAATTACCACTCAAAAATGCCCTAATATTGATAGATATGCAGAAAAAAATTATATCCCCAATTAATAACAAAGATTCAATAATAGAAAATATCCAAAAGCTATTAAACGCATATCAAATCCTGGATGAAGACATTTTCGTCTCAGAACAAAATCCCCTCAAATTAGGCAAAACTATTCCGAATTTATTACCGAAAGTAAGTTTTAGTAAAATCCAAAAAATGGATTTTAGCTTATCTAGTAGTAAAGATCTTTTAGATGAACTTAATAATAAAAAAATTACTAATTTGATAGTTTGCGGATTTGAGACACACATTTGTATACAGCAAAGTGTTTTAGAATTTCTACAAAAAGGATATAAAGTCCTAGTAATATGTGATGCAATGGGAAGTAGAAATAATTTAGATCATGAAATTTCATTACAAAGAATGCTTCATAAAGGAGCAATTATTACGACTACCGAATCAATAATTTTTGAAATATGTAAAACCTCAGATAGAAAAGAATTTAAAGAAATTAGAAATATAATTAAAAATTAGAGACAATTAAGGCTGGTTTATTTTTAGAGATAATTTAAACTTTAAATATTGGTTATTTAAGAATTTATTGGATATGAAATTATTTACGGAAAACTTGCTTTTAGCAATTTCAATTTTTCTTATTGGGATAATTTTATCAATAATAATATCAAAAATATCTAAGATTATTTTAAAAAGGATTTCTAAAAGAACAAAAACAAATTTTGATGATTTTATTTTTGAAACCCTTACTGGAATTATAAGACCAATAGGTTTTCTTCTATCAGCCTATTTCTCAATTGATTATTTTTTCACTGAAGAAATCACTTTTATATCTGTATTATTAAATATTAAAAAATTACTCATATTAATAATCATTATTAAAGCTCTAAACAAAGTATTGATTAGATCTTTGACAGAATCTACCGCAAAAATTGATGATTCATCAATTAGTTCAATGATCTCATCATTAACACCATTAATTAAGGCATTTACATGGACAATAGGATCTATATTTTTCTTGCAAAATATCGGAGTACAAATGACAGCAATTTGGGCTCTGCTTAGTGCTGGTGGTATTGGAGCAGGTTTAGCGTTAAAAGATCCAGTGCAAGAATTTTTTGAATATATCACAATTCTTCTAGATAAACCTTTTCAAAAAGGTGAATTTATTAAGTCTGATAGCGTATTAGGAATGGTAGAAAGGGTAGGAGTAAGATCCTCAAGGATAAGAAGTATCAACGGAGAAGTAATAGTTATGAGCAATAGCGCATTAACTAATGGAATTATTTCTAATTATGCTCAAATGAAAAAAAGGAGACTTGTTCATAAATTGGGAGTAGTTTATGAAACTTCTCCAACCCTAATGAAAAAGATTCCAAATATCATTAAAAAAATAATTGACGAAACTAAAGATGCTTCTTTTGATAGATGTCACTTTACAGATTTTGGAGACTTTAGTCTTAATTTTGAACTAGTTTATTACATCCCAACAAATAATTATTTAGCTGCAATGGAGGCACAACAAAGTATTAATTTGCGAATTATTGAAGAATTTTCTTCAAATAAAATAGAATTTGCCTTCCCAACTCAAACATTAAATATTGAAAGAAATGAACCCAAATGATCGACATAATTCCTCACTTAAATTCCAAAGTTTTAAAGCAAGTTCACTTTTACTAGCTTCTTCACTTACATCACTTTTAACTAATTTATGTTTTTTATAAAAGACAAGCTTATTGCTTAAATGTAAGTACTTATTTTTATTAAAATTAGATTCAAATACAATTTGAGAAAGTAAATCACCTGCATTTTCTACTTTTTCAGAAATACCTAAAATATTTTTCGCAATACTTGAAAAAAGAATGTAACCAAAGGTATTAAATTTCCTACTATATCTAAAGAAACCAAAATCCTCATTAGGAATTACAAGCCCTGGGGCCCAAGTAATAACAGCTATATTTCTATCTTGAAGTTGTAATCTTTTTGCAAGTTCTTTAGCAAACAATATATTACATAATTTACTATTTTTATAAGCTTTATCAGCACTAAAATTTAAATAATTTCCTGTGATTTCCTCTTTAAAATTTACTAGATTATTTAAACCTGCTTTATCTCCAATATTTCCCCCTGAGCTCTTTGGATCATGCACATCAGATGATGTAATAATAATCCTAGATTCATTTCTGTCTGTTATTAGTTCTAACAAGGTATTAACTAGGTAAAAATGTGCAAGATGATTAACGGCAAAAGTAAGTTCAATGCCCTGTTTTGAGACTTTTGGATAAAAAGATCCAGTATATTGTAATCCTGCATTTAAAATAACCACATCTAAAACAACATTCTTTTTGATTAAATAATCTCTAACTATTTGAATATTTTTCAAATTAGATAAATCAATATTTTCAATAAGGTTTAAATATTTTTCTAGGTGCTTTCTATCAAAATACTTAAGAAGTTTTAAAAAAAAACTATCTCTTCTTGATGAAGATCTAATTGGAATATATAAATTATTTTTAGTCTTCAATAAGTTAATAGTTGCAAAGAAACCAATCCCAGAATTACCACCTGTTATTAAAATATTTTTTTCTTTTAACATTAGAATTTAAATTGAAAATTATTTATAATAAAAGATTATATGATATTTTTTCTTTTGAAATCTTATAAATTATTGTTAAAACACTTAAAAAATAAGTTCTAGTTTTAGAGTCTCTTGCTTATTATTAAATCTATTCTCATTAAATAATTTTGAATGAATTATAAAAATGAAGTTTCATATATTTTTTGTGTTTCTAAAAACTTTTCTAACTTCAGAATTTATAATTAATGTCTTCCAAAAGATTGCCAGATGTATTAGTTTTGGGCGCAGGACCGGCAGGGATGGCGATTGCATCAGCTTTAGGTAAAGAGAAATTAGATGTTGAGGTTCTTTCCCCTAATGGCCCTGACGAGCCTTGGCCAAATACTTATGGTATTTGGGGAAAGGAAGTTGATCAACTTGGGCTGCAGGATTTACTTGAATATAGATGGAGAAATACTGTAAGTTTTTTTGGGCATGGATCACTTGAAGAACACCACTATGAAAATAAAGCAACCGAGCATTTTTTAGATTATGGATTATTTGATAAGAAGAAATTACATAGTTACTGGTTAAATGAATGTAATAAGTCATTTATTAAATGGCATGAAGGATTTGCAGAGAAAATAAACTATCATAAATATAAAAGTACTGTCACTACTAATAATGGGGAAACCTACTCAGCAAGATTAGTTATAGATGCGACCGGATATGACCCTGTATTTCTTAAATTAAAATCATGCGGACCATTAGCAGTTCAGACTTGTTACGGGATCGTAGGAAGTTTTAGTAAGCCTCCACTAAAAAAAGGACAATTTGTCTTGATGGATTACCGAAATGATCATTTAAACGAGGATCAAAAGAAAGAGCCACCTACTTTTTTATATGCAATGGATATGGGAAATGGAAAGTATTTTCTTGAAGAGACTTCACTTGGATTAGTAAATCCTTTAACAATGGAGAATTTAAAAGAAAGGTTAGAGAAAAGGCTTTCTTACAGAAATATATCAATTACGAGTATGCAACATGAAGAACTTGGTTTGTTTTTACCAATGAATATGCCTATCCCAGACTTTAAACAACAAATATTAGGTTACGGCGGTGCCGCTTCAATGGTTCATCCTGCATCAGGATATTTAATTGGAAATGTTTTAAGAAGAGCTCCGCTTGTAGCAAAAGCCATATCAACCGCAATGAATGATAAGAAACTAAGCACTTATTATATCGCCAGAAAAGGCTGGGAAAGTTTATGGCCTAAAGAATTAATAAGAAAGAAATCAATTTATCAATTTGGTTTAGAAAAACTAATGAGATTCGATGAAAAATTATTAAGAGAATTTTTTGGTAGTTTCTTTCAATTACCTAAAACTCAATGGTATGGATTTCTAACTGATACATTATCCTTAAGGGAAATAGTATATGCAATGTGCATAATGTTTATAAAGGCTCCTTGGAGCGTTAAAAAAGGTTTAATGATTATGCATGGTAAAGAATTAAAAATGTTACTGAGGATAGTTTTGCCAAATATATAATTAAACAATGAGAACAATCTTAATAAGTGGAGCTAGCAGTGGGATAGGTCTAAATATTGCATATAGAGAGTTACAAAATGGGAATAGAATTAGTATTGGAATAAGAAACTTAGAATCTATAAAAGGGAGCATTATTGATCCCAATAAATGGCAAAAAGGAAAAATACTAATAAATAAATATGATGCATTAGATAAATTAACCGCCGAAAAATGGATCAAAAATACAATAACTAATTATGGAGGATTTGACTCTTTAATTAACTGTTCAGGGGTCCTTTCAAAAATTCCTTTCTTATATAAAAATGGAGATGAAGAAGAAATTCTCAATACATTTAATATTAACTTTTTAGCTATTTGGAATTTATGCAGACTCTCCTGGGAACAATTATCAAAATCTAATAATGGAAGAATTGTCGTTTTAGTCTCAATGAGTGGCAAAAGGTCTAAAGGAGATTTAGCCGCATATTCATCATCAAAATTCGCTTTAATGAGTCTTTGCCAAACGATGAAAAACAAAGGGTGGGAAGAAAATATTAGAGTTACTGCGATTTGTCCTAGTTGGGTTAATACAAAAATGGCTGATAAGATATCATCCTTAGAAAAGTCAAAAATGACTCAACCAGAAGATATAGCTGAAATATGTTCTACAATCCTAAAATTACCAATGCAATCAGTCCCATTTGAAATAGCCTTAAATTGTAATTATGAAATTTAATTTAGCCTGAACAATAAAAAAGCCATTGAAATCATAGCTATAGCTATAAAAAGACCTTTTATTCGATTCGTTAATAATGAAAATAAAGATAAATCATAAGAAAAATATCCTCCAAAACTACCTGTAAGAAACAAGATAATCATAGGTATAGATGCGAAGCCAAATGAATAGGAAATATTTCTTAAAAATCCAACACTAAAATAATTTAAAATCAAAAAAATTATTCCAAATAATAAAAAGGATGCGAATAAAGTTATAGAAACTTCAGCATCGAGTGTATGCGGTAAATTTCCTTTTAATTCAAATTGTTTTTTACATTCAGATAACTGTCTTTTAGTAAGCTTTAAATATCCAGTTTCTGGTATTCTTTGAGATCTATATTTTCTTAATAACCTAGCTTCAAGAGTTTCAGGTTCTTTAGTCATTATGGAAGTTAGCAATTCATCTGGCTTGAGTTTTCTAATTTTCTTATCAAGATTATCTGCCTTACCAATTCGATAAAGATCTCCAACTCTTATTAGGTAAACATATCCCGCCATATGCAATGTAAGATTAAGGTTAGTCCTATCTAGATAATACTAAAAGATTCAAAAAAATTTTAATTTTTTACAAAATGAGAACAGATATTTTATATTCATTTCGTAGATGTCCATATGCTATTCGAGCTAGATGGGCAATATTAATTTGCGAAATTAAAGTAGAAATAAGAGAAGTAGATTTAAAAAATAAGCCATTAGAATTTATAAATATATCAAATAGTAAAACTGTTCCTATTTTAGTAAAAACAAATAAAGAAGTCATAGAGGAAAGTTTAGACATTATCATCTGGGCTCTTTCAGAATCAAAAAAGAAACAAATAAAGAATTTTTATATTCCTAGTTGCAAAGAGGATGAAATTTTAGAAATCATTTCCGAAAATGATGATGGTTTTAAATATCATTTAGACCGTTTTAAATATTCTGAAAGATTTAACGCAAGCGAAGGAGATTTTCATTTCTTAGAGGCTACCAAATACATAAAAAAATGGAACAAAAAACTTACAAATAGTAGATGGCTAATTGGGGATAATTCTTCAATTGCTGATTGGTGTATTTGGCCATTTGTAAGGCAATATAAAATTGCTTGCGAGAGTCAAAAAAAAGCAAGGTATTTTGAAGATCCTATAAAAAAGTGGTTAGAAAATTTTGAAAAACATCAACATTTTAAAAAGTTAATGCATAAATACGATCAATGGGAACCATCTTCTAAAAAAGATTATTTCCCTTTTAACTAGCTTTCAAGCAATTTTCTTTTTTCAATAATTCTTGCTAATTCTAAAAAATATCCTGCTGTTCTAAATTTTCCTATATTTTTTTCTTTAAATTCAACATCACTTCTAATTTCAGCAGTTTCAGCCATAATTAAATCCAGTTCATTAAATCCAAGACTATACAATTCTCTAAGCTCAATCTCTCTTCCAAGCAAGTGACTCCTAAACCATTTTTCTTTATTTTCTTGAGGAGGTATATCATATGGTGTGTTGGACATAAATCAAGAAAAATATATTTTCATATTAACCTAACTTCTTATTGGTAACTTGAAGAAATCTTATTGTTAAATAAGAATGCAACGAAAATAATAAAAAGAGTTATTGATGCACAAATCTCTGTCCAATAATCTAATCCTATTTTTGAGATCATTAATGGGGCTAATACTGTGAAAAATCCTCCTGATAAGATTAACTGAGCAAAAAGTTGCTTTGATGTAAAAATAGGAAGTGTTTTGGAAATATTTTTAGGATCTGCCAACCTTAAAAGTAATAAACCTGAAGCAACTACACCAGTTGAATTTCCAAACTCTATTAAACTTCTTTCAAACCAGTGTTTTTCAAATATAAAGTATGCAAAATAAGCAATACAAATTAAGTTCCAAATCAAACCAAAAATCGTCAGCATCAAAATCAATCTCCAATTCTCAAAAACTGTAGCAATATCTAAACTTGCCATTGCTGTAAAAATTAATAAGTCTGTGGATAAAATGCCAATTTCTCTTTGAAGAAGATTAGATATAAATTCTGTATTATTGGTTTTTTCTAAAATATATCTAATCAAAAGTGATCCTATAAGAATAAGTGGGAATACAGGGAGTGATAAGATTACCTCTTTAGAGAATTCCCCAAAGTAGTTCGAAATATACCTTAAAAGGTTAAGTATCAAAACACCAAAAGAAATTGCCAACCCCACAAATCCAAGGTTTATTAATAAAATTCTCAAATCTGAGAAAATTCCTAATTTCATATTTGAATTTTCATAATCCCTTTTATCAACGATTTCTTCTGTATCTGAAATTCCTAAAGTTCTTCCTACAAAAATAAATATACTTCCTAATAATGATGATGATAAGAGGCCCATTGTAGCCATTGCAAGACCAAGGTCTAAGCCATCTGAGAATCCAAGTTTATTAAAACTTTCTCCAATGATAGATGCAGCACCATGCCCCCCTTCAAAACCAACCTCTATTAAACATCCCATTAAAGGATTTGTTTCCATAGAGGGAGACAATAAGTATTTAACAACTAATCCTCCTACAAAAAATTGACCAAAGCCTAATGAAAGAGCCAATAAAAACTGATTAAAAATGGGCCTAATTAAACCATTAATATTTGGAATTGGCCTACCCATCATTAATGTCGCAAATACTAGAGATAATAGAGGAGTAGGAAAATTACTCCACACATTTGTAGTCTCCTTAGATAAAACATTTATTAGTCCATAGGGACCTATCGATATTCCTACAATGCCAGAAAGAACAGCTATGGGTAATCCAAATCTTTCTAATTGAACAGCAAGTTTAAATTTCCTTCCAAAAACCAAGAAAAAACCAAACACCAAAAATCCTAATAGACTTATTAAAAGAGAATTTGAGAAAATAAGTTTATTCTGTAGGATGGGATTATTCAATTATTTTAAACTAAATACTTTTTAAATCTAATTTAATAGATTAATTTTATCAAATAAAAAAGGCCTCAAATAATGAGGCCTTAAAATATTTCTTAGTGATTAAAATTTAATCTTTAAGAGTAACAGTAGCACTATCAATATTACTGATAGCATTTGTAACTCTCTTAAAGTCAAATCCTAAGGCTCTTAGTGCATGCCATAGATGGCCTTGTATAAAGAAGAAGCCAAAGTAGTAGTGTACATTTGCCAACCAAGCCCTAGAAGTATATTCGCCATCAGGGAGGTCAACGGTATCAATCCAATAAGGAGAAATACTAAATTTCAATTCAAGTGGTTCGCCAAAGAATTCAGTAGGATAAACTGTTGTATTAGCTGCACTCCAGAATGCTGCGATAATAGCCATCCAGCCTATTCCAGCTAAAGACCATGAAAGAACAGCCTCTGCGGATAGAAGACCTTTACCTTTAAATTTGGTATACTCACCAACTTGCTTAGTTGCTATATGCCAAGCACCACCTGTAATCTCAACAAAAGCAAGGAAAGCATGGCCACCCATTACTTCCTCAAGACTATCAATAGTTAGGAAGTCTGTTTGATGATTCCAAATTTTGGCTAAGTTTAATTCATACTCAACCTGTCTTACAGATCCAATAGCCGGATCATAAATTCCATGAACTCTTGCCCATTCAACGAAAGCAATAACGGCGAATCCTAGAATAATAAGATGATGACCAAGAATAAATGTTAATTTATCAGGGTTATCCCATTCGATATTAAATTTTCTAGCTTTTGCGACTTCAGAATCTTCTAAATTTCCAGGAAGAAGTAAAGAATGTAGAAGTCCTCCAGCAGCTAAAACCATAGAAGAAACTAAGTGCACTATTGCTATCGCGAGAACAGGTTTAGTATCTCCCATCGCAACCCCATTAGTATCAAACCCTATTCCTAGAGTTGCCAAATGAGGAAGAACGATTAGAGGTTGATGTCCCATTGGGACGCTTGGGTCAAATCGTGAAAGTTCAAAAAGGGTGAAAGCACCGGCCCAGAAAACAATTAATCCTGCATGAGCTACGTGAGCAGCAATGAATTTTCCTGAGCGATTTGCTACACCTGAATTACCAGCCCACCATCCGTAGGTAGTATCTGGATTGCCATAGGTTTGCATTTAGGAATTGATTAGCTTAAACGTTTTGAGAATACTTTATATTTCAGCAAAGAGTTGGATTCATAACAATATTGTAAAGGTTGTTAATCCTAGTCATAAATACTTATAGAAAATTGGAGATTGTTTTATAGCATTAAAAAAGTTAGTTTTAAACTAAATATTTATGGATATATATCAGAAGTTTAAAGATTTTCAATTCGATTACTTAATCAAATATTTTTAAAAAATCTCTCTTTGCTGACATTATTTAGTTACTTATGTCATAAAAACATAAAAATCATTGCCTCAATATCAATCAATTACTAAAAAGAGAATAAGATAACTCTTCTTATGACAATTTTCCAAAAAACTTCCAGAAAAGTCTCACTAGAAATGAAATCAGAAGGGCATTACAAAAAGGCAGCTAAAACATATAGGAAATCAGATCAATATATAAATATGATTAATCTATATCCCATCTTGCAAAATACTTTGATTGAATGTAGGGATGAAAATTTAGTTAACTAATGATTTTCTTAGGATTTAATTCTTAATTATTCTTAGATTATTAAGTAATTAGGCAGCTTCTTGATCAAATTGCTCTTCAGAATAGTACTTTTCAATAATTCTTTTACATAATTTTGTATTATAAAGGGCTTCAGGATTCCAAGGCTTTTTTTGTCCATAAGGAGAGCTTTTCCAATGAATACCTGGTTTTAAGGAACCATTCTCCCTGAAAAAAGAAAGTTTTTTTTCAGTTATACCTAAATCCTTAGCGGTGTAATTAGAAGATTGCCATATTTTTCCTAACATTGATTAAATAAATATTGTTAATCCTTAATAACGTTTATCTTCTTATTTTGAAAGGGGAGTTAAATTTTAATAATTACAAAATTGATAAGAATACAGTCTTACTGATAAATCTTATTGATATATTTTTTTCAATTTAAAATTAAGAAATATTAAATATGGAATTTTCTTTAACAAAGATTTTATTAATTCCATCTTTTAAATTATTAGATAATTTGAACTCTAAATAATCCTTTGTAATTGATTCACTTTTAGTAAAATTAAGCCATCCTTCAGTCCAATTACCACTATTAATTAATTCATCATTAGAAATTTTTAAGCTAATCTCAACATCAACAACTGAAACCATCAAATTTTTAAATTTATCTTTTTCCTTAATCTTATTTAATAAAACAAAATGTCTTAATCCATTTATAGGTTTATTTGAAGTCCACATAATTTTCATAGTCTTCTAACTATCCAATATTTTTTTATCTCTTTTAGAAATAATTTTATATTCTTTCCTTATTTGGTCTAATAAAACTTTTCTTTTATTTAAATAAGAGGCAGAATCTTTTTTTGATAAGTTATATCTTTCTCTCTTACTCAAGTTCATCCATTTATATAAATTATTTCTATTAAAAGCGATGATTTTTTTATTTTTTGAAAATCTTTTATATCTATATACTTTAAAAAAAGTAAAAAATAAAATCATTATTGCAAAGAAAAGAAAAATTATCATTTATTTATGGAAGATCTTTTTAAAAGCAAATTTTCATCAAGCCAATTACCTAATTTAATATGGTCATCCAAGGAAATAGTTTCTTCTTTATTTTCTGAATTATTATTATTAAAAAGCCTAATAATAAATTCATTTTTTATTGCTTCATCATCTCCAATTACAATAATACTTTTTGATTTTAATTTATTAGCTTTTTTAAATTGCTTTGAAAATGATGCTCCACTAAGATCTAATTCTGCTATCAAATCATAATTTCTTAGCTTTCTAGATAAGTCCATTGCCAATGTTTCAGCTTGCAAGCCCTTATTAACAATATAAATATCTGTTGCTCTATTTTCTTCAACCTCTTTACCTGCTAAAAGGATAAGTCTCTCTAATCCAATTGCAAATCCAATTGCGGGAGTTTCAGTTCCACCCATTTGATTAATCAAATTATCGTATCTTCCTCCTCCGCAAACTGTCGCTTGAGAGCCAAGAGAACCACTTGTTATTTCAAATGCGGTATGAGTGTAATAATCCAAACCTCTTACTAAATTAAAATTTTCAACATAAGGTATTTTAAGAATTTTTAATTGTTCTTTAATATTTAAATATCTCTTAAGACTTTTTTCAGACAAAAAGTCAAATAATCTGGGAGCATTTTCAAGAAGTTTTTTTGTTTGTACATTTTTAGTATCTAAAATTCTCAATGGATTCTTGTCTATTCTCTTTTGAGAATCCAAATCTAAAGAGTTTGTATTAACTTTTAACCATTCCAAAAATGCCTTTTGAAAATTTGACCTATCAGTATTATCCCCTAAAGTATTAATTTCAAGATTTAGCTCTTTTATTCCTAGTTTCTCCAAAATATCCCAAGCCAAAGTAATAATTTCGACATCACTTCTTAGAGATTCGAAACCTACAAATTCAACGCCTAACTGATGAAACTGTCTTTGCCTTCCTGCTTGAGGTCTCTCATATCTAAACATTGGGCCCATATACCATAGTTTCTGAGGAGGTTTATTTAATATTCCATTTTGTATTAATGCTCTTGCAACTGATGCAGTACCCTCTGGTCTTAATGTACATGACCTTTCACCTCTATCCAAAAATGTATACATCTCTTTGCTAACAACATCAGTACCTTCTCCAATACCCCGCGTAAATAATTCAGTCATTTCTAGTATTGGAGTCCTTATTTCCTTTATAGAGGCTCTAAAAAGTTGTTCTAATATGATTTTTTCAACATTTTGCCATTTTATTAATTGATCAGGTAAAAGATCGACTGTTCCTCTAAGATTTTTAAAGTTATTCAAAGTTCTAATTAATAATTCAAAATTTTTTAATTTAAATAGAAATTAAATTTGCTGGTATACTTTATGCCATAATTCAATTTAACATTTAGACAAAATATTGGGAATATCTAATAATAAGGAGACTCAACATTGTGGAACAAAACCAAAAAAAATTGCTTTTGGTATTGCTCCTTTAGGTATTGTTTCCATTGGAATAGTTCCAATGGGTGTAATAAGTATTGGGGTAGTGCCAATGGGTGTTTTTTCTTTTGGTGCTGTTGCTATGGGAATTGTTAATATTTCAGTAGTTGGTATGGGAATAATTTCTGCAGGAATTACAACTATGGGGGTTTGGGAATATTCTCCTAAATCGCAAAGCCATAACCATCACAGCCCCTCTGAGAAGATATCAAATATTGAAAAAGAAAAATTAATGCCAGGCCTTTTTAATACAAAAGAGGAGGCTGAAAAAGCATCTGCGAAGTATGGATGTTCCGGCGCACATAAAATGGGTGAAAAATGGATGTCGTGTAAAGTGCACTAAAGATTTTTCAAATTAAAAAAAGGTTAAACATTAATTTAAAATCTGTACTTTAAAATCAAGCTTACTTGCTTCTTCAATTGTTAATTTTCTAGCCCAAGCTCCTTGTGCTGGATTATTCCAGAGAAATCCTGCCTTCTTAGCTAAAGATCTTTCTTCATAACTTACCAATGCTTTATATAAAAACATAGGTTCAGTCGCTTTTATAAGAAGTTGCTCTAAATTCTCACATTTTTTGAAAACCTCCGAAATATAAAAGCAATCAGATAAGGCTCGATGTAAGCTCCAGACTGGGATTGAAAAAGAAAGGGCAAGATCAGTTACTGATGGTCTATTTTTTAAGTTTTTTTGAAATGACCAATTAATATCCTCTAAACTACAAATCCATTTTTTCTCAAGTTTGGGCAATCTACCTTTACCAAACCACTTTTTATCAAAGTCTACATTATGGGCAACTATAAAATCTGAACAATCCACAAGTTTTAAAAAGAATTTCAAGCCATCCTCCCAAGGTTGTTTAACATTGCTAACTTCTGCAGATATACCATTAACGTGTTCGGCTTCATTCGAAATTACTGGGAATAAGAAAGAAACCTGCGAGAGGACAGATTTAGAAGTTACATGAAATAAAATGCAACCTATCTCAATAATTTCATCTTTATTTTCGTCTAAACCAGTAGTTTCAGTATCAAGAATTAGAATTTTTTCAATATGTTTTGTTTGATTTTTAACTTTAGAATTTGAGATTGATTGATTTAAAGTTTTTTTTAATTCAAGATCAGTATTTTTAATTTCATTATTAAGAAATTCCAATTGATTTAATTCTTTTTTGTTAGATAGTTCCAATTATAAAAAAACCACTAATTTATCTTGACGCATTTAACAAATTTTTCTCTTAAATTAATAATAATTAAACAAATCAGATTAAGAATTTAAATCTTATTAAAAAATATCCTAATAAATTTTGAATAAAATATATAAAAATGACATTTAAAAAATATCAATTTAATAATTTTTGCTATTGGCCTTCAAATCCAAAAAAAATTATAGAATTTATTGGAGGAAGTTATCTGGCATCTAAACCAGATTTAACTTATAAAAGATTTATTGAAAGCTTAATAAGTAAAAATTATGCAGTACACGCATATAAGTACACGCCACAATTTGATCACCAAGAACTAGCAATAAAAGCATGGAAAGATTTTAAAAATTGCCAGAGATCTTTATCAAAAAGGATAGGTATATCAATACCATCAATAAGAATTGGTCACAGTCTTGGTTGTAAACTTCACTTAATTTCTCCAGATGGAGGTAGGAATTGTGAAAAATTTATATCAATAAGTTTTAATAACTTTAGTGCTAACAGATCTATTCCATTTTTAAAACAGTTATCTCAGAAATTAGAATTTAATAGTGAATTCAGCCCTAGCCCTGAAAGAACATATGGAATAATTGAAAAAACCTATAATCAAAAAAATAATTTTCTAATAAAATTTAAATCAGATGAATTAGATCAAACAGATAGATTGCTTTCTTGTCTTAGATCAAGAAAAGAAGATAACTCAAAAGGAATAAAACTTAAAGGTACTCATACTATTATTGCTAGTGCGGGTCTAAGAGAAAATTTTTTAGGTGATTGGGCTGACGATGATTTAAAAAGATTTACCATTAAACAAATATCTAATTTGATTGAAAAATCAACTTAAGTACTCTCTTTTAATTTTTCTAAAACAGAACTATCTTCAAGGGTACTTATATCTCCACTAATTTTTTCTCCCGCTGCCAAGGACCTTAGAATTCTCCTCATTATTTTTCCGCTTCTCGTTTTTGGAAGCGAATCTGAAACTATTATTTTTTCTGGCTTAGCAATAATTCCAATTTCTTTAACAACATGTTTCTTTAACTCCTCCACTAATTCCGAAGAACTCTTTACGTTTCTTTCTAAAGATAAAAATGCTACTATAACCTCACCTTTTAAATCATCTTTTCTCCCAACTACGGCAGCTTCCGCGACTGATGCATGACTTACTAATGCAGATTCTATTTCCATAGTTCCCAATCGATGCCCTGACACACTTATAACATCATCGACTCTTCCCATAATCCAGATATATCCATCATTATCAATTCGCGCTCCATCTCCAGCGAAATAAACATTTTTTTCGCCTTTAATAAAAATATGTTCCCAATAACTATCTAAGTATCTTTGAGAGTTTCCATGAATTGTACGCATCATTCCTGGCCAAGGTTTTTTAACAATCAAATATCCTCCCTCATTTTCCTTAACCTTTTCTCCATTTTTATCTACAACTTCAACCTCAATTCCAGGCAAAGAGAATGTTGCGGAACCTGGCTTTGTAGCAACTGCCCCTGGCAAGGGGCTAATCATTACGCCACCAGTTTCAGTTTGCCACCATGTATCTACTATCGGGCACTTATTGTTGCCTATTACATCTCTATACCACATCCATGCTTCCGGATTAATTGGTTCACCAACTGTACCCAAAATTCTCAAAGATCTTAAATCGTATTTATCAGGGATTTCACGTCCAGATTTCATAAATGATCTTATCGCAGTAGGCGCAGTATAAAAAATTGTAACTTTATATTTTTGAATAACTTCCCAAAAAGCTCCTAATTTAGAGGCTCTTGGAACACCCTCAAACATAAGAGTTGTTGTTCCATTAGATAAGGGTCCATAGACTATGTAACTATGACCAGTAATCCACCCAACATCTGCTGTACACCAATAAACATCATCATCTTTTATATCAAAAATCCACTTAAATGTTAAATGAGACCAGAGATTATAACCTGCCGTAGTATGAACAACCCCTTTTGGTTTACCCGTAGACCCCGAAGTATACAAGACAAATAATCTATCTTCACTATTCATAATTTCAGGTTCGCACCAATCTTTTTGATCTCTTAATAATTCGTGCCACCAAAAATCTCTATTATCTACCATTGAAATATTTCTTTTGGTTCTTTGAACAACAATAACTTTTTCAACAATTTTATTTGCCCCACCTTCAATTGCCGCATCAACTGCTTTCTTAAGCTCAATTACCTTATCTTTTCTAAAACCACCATCTGCTGTAATAACAAATCTCACATTACCGTCTATTAATCTATCCTTTAAAGCTTCTGAAGAGAAACCTCCAAAGACGACTGAATGTGGGGCTCCTATTCTTGCGCAAGCGAGCATAGCAAACATTGCCTCAGGAATCATTGGCATATAAATACATACCAAATCACCTTTTTTAATTCCTAACTCTTTTAAAGAATTAGCGGCTTTACATACTTCTTTAAGAAGTTCCTGATAAGTATATTTTCTATTATCTCCTGGTTCTCCCTCCCAAATCAGCGCGGTTTTATTGCCTAGTCCATTTTTTATATGTCTATCTAAGCAGTTATATGTGATGTTCAACTTACCTTCAGGGAACCACTTAAAAAAAGGCTCTTCTCCCCTGTCTAAAACAGTCTGAAATGGTTCGAACCAATCAAGCTCTGAATTTGCAAAAGATTCCCAAAATTTCAATGGATTATCTAAAGATTGTTTTTTTAAATTTATTAATTCATCGAAACTTTTTATATTTGCATTTTCAGAAAATTCTTTTGAAGGAGAGAAGACTCTCTTTTCTTCAAGAATATTGTTGATTGAATTCTTCTTATCTAATGTCATTAAAATTATCATTTATTTTATAAACTTAATCTAAATAATTAAATTTATCAAAGACTTTTAATGGTATTTAGTAACTAAAAAAATTTATAAATCTAATAAAGACGACTCAGCACAAATTCAGGTAAAGCTAATAAAGCCCTCTTACATTCTGAATTAGGCATCCATAATATTGATTCTTTTGAGATAGTAGCAAAATCCTCAGCTAGTTTTCTAGAACGTTTTATGGCTTTAGAGTTCATGACAATATTCAGAGCACTATTTAAATCTTCTTTTTCTACAAGCTCTCTGTTAATCAAAACAGATAAGTTTTTATTTTCTTCAAGAGCATATAAGACTGGGGCAGTAAGGTAACCACTAGCAAGATCAGTTACAGCTGGTTTCCCCAATTGTTTATCATTCCCCGTGAAATCAAGAATATCATCGACTACCTGGAAAGCTAGTCCAATGTTCTTTCCAAATTCGTACAAACTATTTAATTTTTTATCATCTAAATTACTCAAAACCCCAGCAGCCTTGGAACTATTAGCTATTAGTGAAGCTGTTTTACAATAACTCTTATTGATATATTTTGAAAAAGTTTGTCCTGAATCAAATCGATTTAAATTTTGCTTTATTTCACCTTCCGCTAAATCCATGATTACTCTACTTAGTAATTTAACTACGTTTACATTATCTAAGTTTGCCAAATGCCAACTGGCTTGAGCGAACAAAAAATCTCCAGCTAGAACAGCTACTCGAGTGTTAAACCTACTATGAACAGTATCTACACCTCTTCTTGTAGACGCTTCATCTACAACATCATCGTGCACTAAAGATGCTGTATGAATCATTTCTGTAATCTCTGCAAGTCTTTTATGTTTGGTTGTCAAAGTAAATTCTGGAGAAATTGCTTTTGAAATCAATAAAACTATGCCAGGTCTTAACCTTTTCCCTCCAGCACTAAATAAATGTTCTGCAGCAGCTTGAAGTATTGGATGCCCAGCACCTATTAAATTTTTCAGTTCAAGAATAAGATCATCAAGATCATTTTCAACTGGTTGTAGAAGTTCTGTTACTGTATTCATAATTAACCTCTTTTACATACTAAAGAATCAATCATTGCTTCGGAGGTTAACCAACCTAATTTCTTTATTAATTTCCAACCAATATTTCACTTTTTTGGAAAACTCTTCATTTTTTGCAGTCACAAAAAAATTTACATTATCGTGAGAGATACTATCAGAGCTGTCATTTTTCGGGATTAATAATGAATTATTTAATGTATTAACTAAAGCATCTGCTGGATCAATTAATCTAATATTTGAATGAATATTATTTTTTAAAACGTCATAAATCAAAGGATAATGACTACATCCAAGAATTATTTCTCCAACATCCTCTTTTAATAAGGGATTTAGATATAAATTTGATAGATAATTTAATTTGTTTAAGTTAAGATTAATTTTTTCTATTTCTGATACAAATTCAGGACATGCTTGCTGGAATACTTTTATATTTTCTTTTTTAGATTCAATTATATTTTTATAATATAAGGATTTAATTGTTGCTGGAGTTGCTAAAACACCAATGCAGTTTTTTGTTACTATTTTCGAAACTGAATTAATTAGATCAAAACAAGGAATTGCTAGATTATTTTCTAAAATATCAAGAGCACATGCATTTGTAGTATTACAGCCTATTAGTAATGCGTCCAAATTCTTATCTTCAAACCAATTACAAATTTCTTTGGCAAAAGATCTTATTTGTTCAAAATCTTTTTCACCATAAGGAACTCTTTTTGTATCTGCTAAATAAAAAACCTCAACATCCTGCCGAGTTTTCAGTAATGAGTTTAAGATCGTAAACCCTCCTATACCACTGTCAAATATTCCTATTTTTACTTTCACTCTGTCTTAGAAAGATATTCAAGGATGCCTTTTGTAATTGCATAAGCTATCCTTTTGCGATGGATCGGTTTTTCTAGCCTTCTTGAATCTAATCTTCCAGTTAAAAAACCTATTTCTACTAATACTGCTGGCATTCTAGTATTTTTAATAACGAAATATCTACCTTGTCTTACTCCTCTATCCGGACTTCCAGGAGAAACTTTAAGAATTTGTTTTTGAATTTTTTTTGCTAATAGTCTCCCTCTCCAACCTGAATAATAAAAAGTTTCTAATCCGTTAATATCTCTTCTTTTACCTCTTGAGGCATTAGCATGAATGCTAACAAAAATATCAGCATCAGTTCTGTTAGCTAATGATACTCTTGGAGGCAGATCCAAATCAACCTCATTATTTCTAGTCAATCTAACCTTTACGCCTTTTTCAGACAATAATTTCTTCACTCGTTTAGAGACATCAAGAACTACGTCTGCTTCTTTTAGACCCCCTATTCCGATTGCCCCTGGATCTGGACCACCATGGCCTGGATCAATAACAACATAAAACTTATTGCGCTTTATATCCGGCAATTGGAAAAACTCATAATTTCTTTTTCTTGAGTTAATTGGCTTTTGATAATCCTTTTTATTAATAGAGGATTTACTTACTAGACCTTCACCTATTGTTTTAAATGCATTTTTTGGTAGGGAAAATAACTTAATTTTCCATCTGTTTTGATCTATACCAACTAAACTCCAATTAAGAGGTTGCAAATTATTTTTATCCGAGAATTCAACAACCAATCTTGTTTTACCTTTAATTGGTTTACCTAATCTAATTTCTTTTATTGGACCATTGCCTTCTATATTTCTTGGAGTCTTTAGTTCCCCAGGAAAATCTATCCAAAATCTATCTCCAAAATTATCTCCACCTTTTTGAAAGAAGGCCTTTAATTTTGAATTAGATTTAGTCCTTAATTCTAAAACTCCATTAGAATTTAATCTCCATGCAGCTAGTGCACTAGATGATCTTGCTGGAGAGGTACTTGAATAAAAAAGTAATAATATTGATAAGTATCGAAAAATTTTATTAAAAAAAAACTTTGACATCATTATGAGAAAAGTTTTGTTTTTCTATGTTTTAAGCTTGGCATCTGCTCTCTGATCTTTTTGACTCTTTCTTTATCCGCAGGAGCTATTGCAGCACCTTGTGTTTTCCCTGCATCAGACAAAACAGTCCCCCAAGGGTCTATTACCATGGCATGTCCATGGCTTTGTCTTCTACCGTAGTGAATACCTGTTTGAGCAGGTGCTACCACATAAGCTGTGTTTTCTATAGCTCTTGCTTGAAGTAAAATTTGCCAATGATCTTTTCCAGTAAAAGCAGTAAATGCAGCAGGAATCATAATGAGTTCAGCACCATTCAAAGAAAGGTTTCTATAAAGTTCAGGAAATCTTACATCGTAGCAAATAGATAGCCCTATTTTGCAAAGGCCTGGCACATCAATAACTGGGGGATGTTCCTTCCCAGATAAAATAGTTGATGATTCCTTATATAAGTTACCATCAGGCAAATCAACGTCAAAAAGGTGGATTTTGTCATATTTTGCTAAGACTTGCCCATCTTTCCCAAAAAGGGCAGATCTATTAAAAGTATGACGATTATCTCCAGCAGGCACAGGATAACCTCCGCCTAAAAGAAAAACCTGATATCTCTGAGACATCGTTTTTAAGAAATTAGTACACTTTATTGATAATTCAGAAGCCCTTTTAAGTTTTTCATTATCTTCTCCTAAGAATGCAAAATTTTCGGGCAATCCTATTAACTCTGAGCCCCTTCTACAGGCTAATTCAATCTGTTCCTCAGCTTCAGCAAAATTTGCTTCAACATTGGAAGTACTAGTAATTTGTAAGGCTGCGACTAAAAAATCAGTCAAGATTTAACTCCTAGAAAATAAATTTGCAAATTATGAGGCACGAATTACACCTCTCTCAACTTGAGTAGGAACAACATCTAAACAATCAAGTTCAGAACAACACTTAAAATCATCTTCATAATCACCAAGACTTGTCAATCTTTTGCCGTGAGTTGCTATTTTTAAGCATTTTAATATATCTTTATTCCAAACATTCCAGAGTGCTAATGAAGCCTGCAATTCATCATTAGAAATATTAACTTTAAAACTAAATTTTTCTTGTATATATGATGCAAGTGCACCCGCTGCTAAAGAATCTTCTAGTGAATAGGAACCCTCCCATCCACTACCAAGTATAAGTACGTTTTTCTTATTTAAAGACATTATCCTATCGGCAACTGCTTTTCTATTTGGAAGAGCCATCGCAAATAAATATTCAACATTTTGAACTTTTTTCAATGATCTAGTCCCATTTGTCGTACTCATAAATAGTCTTTTACCCAGAACAATCTCTTTCTTCACAGATAAAGGGGAATTACCTAAATCAAAACCATTAATTGTTTTTCCACCCCTTTCAGCAACCATTAATCTTTTATCTGCATCCCACTTTATAGCAGTATCCTTTAACAAATCTAAATCAGAAAAAACTTGAATCGAATCTGCACCATTTTGCAATGCCCAAGAAATTGTCGTTGTAGCTCTTAAAACATCAATAACAACAGCAACATCATAATCCGTTTCTGGAACATCATCTGCAACATGGTGATAAAAGAGATTAATAATCGAATTCCATTCTAAATTTATTATAGAAAACAGTTACTTAACTTTGAATAATTTTTTTTAAAAACAAACTTATTGATATTATATAAATATTAAAAAATCTGGAAAATTTAAACCAAGTTATTAATTTGAATACTAATAATATCCGCACCGTTAAAGGTGGAGGGAGTTTACAAGGAATAATAAAAGTACCAGGAGATAAATCAATCTCCCATAGATCATTGATAATCGGAAGTATTGCTGAAGGGGAAACAAATATTGAAGGTTTTTTATATTCTGAAGATCCACTTTCAACTGCTGATTGTCTAAGAAAATTGGGTGTAAATATTCCTGACATAAAAAAGGATCAACCTTTTACTATCAAAGGGTTGGGTATTGATGGATTTAAAGAACCTAAAGAAATTCTTGATTGCGGCAATTCAGGTACGACAATGAGATTATTAATGGGGCTTTTAGCTGGACAGGAAGGAAGAAATTTTATCTTAACTGGAGACAACTCTCTTAATGAAAGACCAATGGGAAGAGTTAGCAAGCCCATATCACTAATGGGAGGAAAAATTAATGGCAGAGAAAATGGTAAAAAAGCTCCAATTTCTATCACTGGGAATAAACTAAAGGGTTGTGTAATTGGGACTCCAGTCGCTAGTGCTCAAGTTAAGTCTGCAATTTTATTAGCTGGTTTAAATGCCTCTGGAACTACTTCGGTTATTGAGCCAGCGTCCTCCAGAGATCACACTGAAAGAATGCTAAAAGCATTCGGGGCTGAAATAAGTATAAGGGGAGAATTAGGAAGAAATATAGTAATAAAATCAGGTAATAATTTAATAGGTCAAAATATATTAATACCAGGAGATATCAGCTCAGCAGCTTTTTGGATGATTGCCGCATCGATAGTTCCCCAATCTGACATTGTAATTAAAAATGTGGGATTAAATCCAACTAGAACTGGGATATTAAATGTAATGGATGCAATGGGATGCAACTATAAAATATTTGAAAAATCTATTATTGCAGGTGAACCTATAGGTTCTATAAATGTAAAATCTGCAAATAATTTAAGACCATTTAAAGTAGAAGGAGATATCCTTCCAAAGCTTATCGATGAAATTCCGATACTTACAGTAGCAGCTTGTTTTTGTAGTGGAGTTTCAGAAATCAAAGATGCAAAAGAATTGAGAGTTAAAGAAACAGATCGATTAAAAGTTATGGCAAGACAACTAAAAAAATTTGGTGCAAATATTTTAGAGAAGGAAGATGGTTTAATAATTAATGGAGAGTCTAAGTTTCATTCTGCTAAAGTTGATAGTGAAACTGATCATCGTGTTTCAATGAGTCTTGCAATAGCTTCACTTTTAGCCAAGGGCTCCTCACAGATTGCCAGAGCAGAGGCATCTAAAGTATCCTATCCGACTTTTTGGGATGATCTTGAAAAACTAATTAATTAATTCAAAAGGATTCTTGTCAGAATTAAAAGAAATTTCCACTAAGGACGGTAGTATTTCATTAAGGAGTACTATCTTTCAAGAGAATTTTCATAGTCTT
>QCUB01000019.1 GCA_003210895.1 Prochlorococcus sp. AG-676-M04 | reverse complement strand
CATTCAAATATCAGCAGATTTAGCAGCTTTATTTAGTAAAGCAAAAATGAATATTAAAGTCCCAATTAGTCTTGTAAATATAAAAGACCTCCAAAAAATCACAAAAGGAGGACCTGGGTGCGTTTCCTTCAAAAATGTAGAAATTCTTTGGGGTAATCCTACAAGAGGAAAAGATTACATTAAAAAAAATCTTAAAAGAGTTATTTAGCTTATAATGAGAAAAATAATTTCATTAAATGTTAGATTTTCTGCTTGGGACTCACGAATTTTTAGGTAATCATAGTTTCCCAGAATTTTTAGTAGGGTACTTATTTGGTGCAGCATTAATCATTGGAGCACCAACTGTTTTTCTATTGCTTGCTTTCGTAAGTGCTTTGATGAAAACAAATGGGAAAATGGGAGGTTATAGAGAATATGAAACCTATGGAGAATCTTCTTTAAATGACGCTCCTCCATTTTTATTACCAGATCCAACCAATCCAAAATTAAGTAAATAATTCATAGCTACTAATATTCAAAACACTCTTTTTAGAAATAATATAAATTATTATCTATCTCAAACTATTAAATAAGCACAATAATGAAGAGTAAAGAAGATAGTAAAAATAATACATATGATTCGATGAGTTTTACTGATCATTTAGAGGAGCTCAGGCAAAGAGTACTAAATTCTATTTTTTCGATATTAATTTCCATTTTTTTTAGTTTTTTAATAATTAAGCCTTTAATTTCTTTTTTAGAGATTCCTGCAAGTGATATACATTTATTACAACTTGCTCCGGGAGAATTTTTATTTGTTGCCATCAAAGTGGCCGGTTATAGCGGCATAATCGTCTCTATTCCATACATTTTTTATCAAGTAATATTATTTATTACTCCAGGTTTAACTAAAAAAGAAAAAAACCTTATTCTACCAGCTGTTTTTGGGTCGGGTTTTTTATTTTTTATTGGCTTACTTTTTTCCTGGTGGATATTAGTTCCAGCTGCAATAAATTTCTTTATAAATTTTGGAGCTGATATAGTTGAACCAACATGGTCCATAGAAAGATATTTTGATTTTGTTTTATTATTAATGTCAAGTACTGCCGTAGCATTTCAATTACCAGTTTTGCAATTTATTCTTGGTTCACTTGGAATAATTACTACAGAAAAAATGCTATCAAATTGGAAAATTGTGGTAATTTCCTCTGCAATCTTATCCGCAGTAATTACACCTTCAACAGATCCTTTGACAATGTCATTGCTCTCAATTTCGATAATTTTTTTATTTTTTGTTGGAGCTGGACTAACTTACATATCTGAAACCCTTAAATCAAAAACTCTTTCATCCTCTCATTAATGTTTAGTTGAAGGCTTAAAGCTCTTCCTAATCTTGGTCTTGAATTTACTTTTTTAAGCCATTCCCTTACTTCATCTGAATAGCCGCATCTATTTAATATTTCTATTTTATCTGCAATTGATTTTTTATATTCCATTTCATTTAAGGGGAAAGATTCTTGCCCTAAAAAACCCCACATCATTTGAAAATATAAATATTTACCCCTTTTAAAAAGTCTAAAGTCATATTTTTTGCCCCATCGATGAATCAAGTAATGGATTATTTCATCTACTACCAAAGGTTTCATAATTTAATAATAAAAAGTTTCATCAAAACATATACTTTAAATTATTAAAAGTCCTATCTATTTGCAACAGAAACTGTGCAATCTGATTCATAATAAATAATAAATAACAGTCTAAAGTATCGAATGACTCAATTAAGTTCCAATGACGTCCCCTCCATGGGTCGAAGGCAATTTATGAATCTTCTTACATTTGGTACAGCAACTGGTGTCGCTTTAGGAGCTCTATATCCCGTAGCTAATTATTTCATGCCACTAAGGGCTGGTGGCGGTGGTGGTGGAACTTCTGCTAAAGATGAATTAGGTAATCCAGTAACAAAGACCGGTTGGCTAGCAAGTCATCAAGCTGGAGATAGAAGTTTAGTTCAGGGCCTTAAAGGAGATCCAACTTACTTAATTGTTAATAGTGAAGGCGAGATAGGAGAATTTGGACTAAATGCTATTTGTACCCACTTAGGATGCGTTGTTCCCTGGGATAGCGGGGCTAACAAATTCATATGTCCTTGTCACGGAAGTCAATATGACACAAATGGGAAAGTAGTCAGAGGACCTGCCCCTTTATCTTTAGCCTTGGCTCATGTTGATGTAGATGAAGATGCCGTACTTGTTAAACAGTGGTCAGAGACAGATTTCAGAACTAATGAAAATCCTTGGTGGGCATAAGAAAATGATTAATTTTAAAAACCAAATAATGAAAAAAACAACTTTCTTTCTCTGCACGCTGCTTTTAATTTCAAGCATAGTAATTTTTCCAAAATCCTCTTTAGCTTATCCATTTTGGGCGCAGCAAAATTATGACTCTCCCAGAGAAGCTACAGGAAAAATAGTCTGTGCAAATTGCCACTTAGCACAAATGCCAACTATTGCAGAGATACCTCAAGCTGTTGGTGCTGATAGCGTTTTTAAGGCTGTGGTTAAAATACCTTATAAAAATGATTTAAAGGAAATAGGTGCTGACGGTTCAGAAGTTCCTTTACAAATAGGGGCTGTTGTCATGCTTCCTGATGGTTTTAAATTAGCTCCTCAGGAAAGATGGACTGATGAAATAAAAGAAGAAACTGAAGGTGTTTACTTCTCTAACTACAGCGAAGAAAAAGATAACATAATTCTTGTTGGACCATTACCTGGTGACACAAATAAAGAAATTGTTTTCCCAGTTCTTTCACCTAATCCAGCTACTAATAAAGATTATCACTATGGTAAGTACTCACTCCATATAGGAGGTAATAGAGGCAGAGGCCAAGTTTATCCGACTGGTGATAAGAGTAACAATGTAATATTCACTTCTTCATCTGCAGGAACAATTAATTCAATAGAAACTATAGATGATGGGAGTTATCAGATTAATATTGAAAATGAGAATGGGGAAATAATTACTGAGGCAGTTCCAGTTGGTCCTGAACTAATTGTGAAAGAACAAGACCAAATAAATGTAGGAGATCCTCTTACAAATGACCCTAATGTAGGAGGTTTTGGACAATTAGATGCTGAAGTAGTACTACAAAGCCCCTATAGAATAATAGGTTTAATTGCATTTTTTATTGGTGTAGGTCTAACTCAAATACTGTTAGTACTAAAGAAGAAACAGGTAGAAAAAGTACAAGCCGCTGAGGGTATTTAAATAACCTTTAAATGCTTATATATCAAGCTTTTATTCAATCCCCTGGAGACACATTTTTAAATTTAGGATTCCTAACTATTAGATGGTATGGTCTACTAATTTCCCTATCTGTATTAATAGGACTTTTTGTTTCTAAGAAACTTGCAAAATCGAGAAATATTAATCCTCAATATGTAAGCGATATTTTACCTTCTTTAATAATATCTTCAATCATTGGAGCAAGAGCATACTATGTAATTTTTGAATGGAGACAATATACTGGTGATAATTTTTTTACTTCTTTTGGGCTATTTAATAATGTAATTCAAATACCCTCTTTTCTTGCGATTTGGCAAGGAGGAATAGCAATCCATGGAGGATTAATTGGAGGATTCTTATCTATTTTATTTTTTTGTAAATCTAAAAAATTAAATATAAAGACTTTTATAGATGTATTAATTCCCTCAATTATACTTGGGCAATCAATTGGTAGATGGGGAAATTTCTTCAATAACGAAGCTTTTGGAATACCTACCAATTTACCTTGGAAGTTATTTATTCCTATGCAAAATAGACCATTTGAATTTATCAATTTCCAGTTTTTTCATCCAACATTTATTTATGAATCATTGTGGAATTTTTTGATTTTTCTATTATTGATTACTATTTTTTATAAACAGAACAAAAATAACTCAGTCAGGCCAGGATTTATTAGTTGTCTTTATTTAATTTGTTATAGTTTTGGAAGATTCTGGATTGAAGGTTTAAGAATTGATCCTTTATGTGTTGGTGGACTTCCCCCATTCTGTGAAGGAGGATTACGAATAGCCCAATTTATTAGCATTTTTTTATTTTCCTCTGGATTAATTGGAATATTTTTTTTAAGATTGAAATCATATAAAGGGAAACAAAGATCGAATGGATAGAAAGATATCATTTATTGGAGTTGGTCCTGGCGATCCTGATTTGTTAACAATTAAAGCATTAAAAAAAATAGAGTCTGCAGACGTTTTATTTTGGGCTGATTCTTTAATTCCTGAAAAAATTATAAATCTTTCTAGCAAGTTTTCTGAGAAGATAAAAACAAGTGGGCTTACCCTAGAAAAAATCACTTCAATAATGATAGAAAGATTCAATGAAGGGAACACTGTTATTAGATTGCATGATGGGGATCCATGCCTTTATGGTGCAGTTAAAGAACAAATAGAAATATTAAAACAAAAAAACATCGGAATTGAGGTGATTCCTGGTATTAGTGCTTTTCAGGTCGCCGCAGCATATCATCAAGCTGAGCTAACAATTCCAGAAATAACTCAAACGATAATCCTGACTAGGGCAGGAGGTAGAACTGGCATGCCTGAGAAAGAATCTCTTAAAGATCTTGCAAGACACAAATCCTCTTTATGCCTTTATTTAAGTGCAAGACATATAAAAAGTTCTCAAAAAACCTTATTAGAATTCTACCCTCCAGAAACTAAAGTAATAGTTGGTTATAGAGTATCTTGGGATGATGGTTGGACATCATTAATTGAATTGAAGGATATGGAAAAATTTACTATTAAAAAAGGACTTTTTAGAACTACTATCTTTATTGTTAGTCCTGCAATTAACGAAGTTACAAATAGATCTAATCTTTATAATCCATCTTACAAACATCTCTTTAGAAATAAATAATCTAATAAAGTTGATAGATAAAGATAAGTCACTATAATTGGGGAAATATAAAATGCTTTGGACGAAATAAAATCTAATAAGCTAGATAAAAATTCTAAAAATAATTCCTCTTTAAAAAGAATTGGTAATTTTATTAAAGAAGCAAGAATAAGCAGAAATCAAACAGTTGAAGAGCTAGCCTCTGATTTAAAAATCGGAGCTCACCAATTGAAGGCAATAGAAGAAGGTAATGAGGATCTTTTACCAGAAAAAGTTTTTATAAAAGCAATGGTTCGTAGGATTTCAGAGAAGCTTAAAATTGATACAGAATTTATAATGAGCGAATTCAAAACCGAAAGAAAAGAAGTAAAAGTTGAAGAAATTGTTCAGGAAGTCTCAATCAAAGCAAAACAAAAAAGATCAACTAAGAATCAAAATTCAATGAGGGTTACAGTATTTATTTTGATATCTGGAATTTTAGGTCTTTTAGCTTCATCTCTAATTTTTAATATTTTTTCTAACTCTTTCCAAAATCAAATGCCAAAACAAGAAATTATAAAGAAAAACTAAACAACTTTTAACTCTAAGTTTTTTTGTTCTTTGATAACTTTACTACATAACTCTAAGTTCCATCTCTCAAGAAGAAGGTCGTGACTTGATTTAAAAGGTAATAATTCAATTAAAAGAATATTCTTTTGTAATTTGATTTTTATTGAAGATATTAAATTCTCAGGTCTTTGATCAAGAGAGGCCGCTAATCTTAAAATTAAGGACATTTCAAGGACTAATGTTTTTTCTTCTTTTGAATTCATACTTTGCCAAGAATCGTGTCTTTTTTTAGGCAAATTCTTCCTATGATATCTAACAACCGAAGCAATAATATTTGTTTCTGATTGAGAATAACCCAATAATTCGCAATTTTGAATTAAATACCAAGAATGTTTATGGTAAGAACTTATATTTACATATTTCCCACAAGTATAAAGCTGACATGCTGCCCAAAGAAACTCTTTTGCTTTTGAATCATTATCACTATGAAAGATATTTTTAGTTTGATCATAGATTTGAAATGCGATATTAGTAACCTTCTCAGTTCTTTCTTTATCAACACCAAACTTTCTAGCCTGATGAACTATTGTCGTTTTCCTAATATTACTTTGAATATTAAATTCGTTTTTTATTATTCCTTTGCGTAGCATCCAATCAACTACTAATCCTTCCCTAAGTGCTCTCTCACTTATTGTTAACTCATTAAAATCCAACATATTCATTGAGGTATTAAGAATTAATGCGCCTGGTATTATAATTTCTGCTCTTCTTTCACTTAATGAAGGAATTTTTTTTATTTCAGAACTTGGCATTTTAATTAATTTATCCAAGACAATCTTTAAACTCTCTTTTCTAAACTTATAGCCATGCATCTTTTGTTTTGGTTGTCCAAGATCAGACAAAATTAAATTTCCTAGTGAGATCGCAGTACCGCTAGTAGCAATCATTGAGACTGTTTTTCCTTTTTGTAATCTCCTTTTAATTTTTCCAACAGCTGGTTCTAAAGAGCCTTGAATAAAAGTTCTCAAGAAATTAGACCTTTCTTCACTAATAGATTCGCTATCAAGAAAATCGTTTTTGAGCCTAACAGCTCCAACTCTTGAACTTGTAAGAGCTATCGCATCTTTTTTATCTGCAAGTATTAATTCAGTAGAACCTCCACCAATATCAATAATTACGTAAGACTCATCGTCCAAAGCGGTTCCAGACAATACTCCAAGATAAATTAATCTAGCCTCCTCAGATCCGCTTACAAGTTCTATTTTAATACCTATATCACTTCTAACTCTATTTATAAAGTCTCGCCCATTTGGAGCTTCTCTAACTGCACTTGTTGCAGCAGTTACTATTTGATTAACACCATTACTTTCACAATAGTCTTTAAACCGCTTTAGGGTATTTAAAACTCTTTGAATTGATTCTTCAGTAAGATTTCCCTCTTCATCTTTCTCCCCTAAACGGGTTGTAGATTTATCAGTAAATTTTATTGAAAAGGTTTTAAGATCTAAATTAATCTCTGCAATTAAAAGATGAGTGGAGTTTGTTCCAATATCAATTGAAGCAACCAAAGTATCTTTTTCTTGCAAAATGCTTAATCCTTTTTTTTGTATCATTTTTATTCTCTAAAAAAAAGAGATTCTAAATACAGTAATTAATATACTTAAGATTGTTTATTAAATTATATGTTTGACTAATTACTAGTAAGATTATTTAAGATTATGAAATAAAGGTCCTGTGATAATTAAAGACTTGAAATCTAAATTAAATATTCTTTTTGAACTCCTAAGGTGGAATAAGCCTACAGGCAGACTTATTTTACTTATTCCTGCTGGATGGAGTTTATATCTAACTCCAGAGTCAAATCCCAGTTTTCAAATGTTATTAAAAATAATAATAGGAGGATTATTAGTTAGTGGTTTAGGCTGTGTGGCTAATGATATTTGGGATAAAAAAATAGATCAAAAAGTCTTAAGAACCAAAAACAGACCTCTTGCTGCAAATAAAATCGGAACCAAATCAGCTTACTTAATTCTTATATTTTTAATTATATGTAGTTTCTTTTTAACTTTGTCACTTCCAGAAAATGGAAGACTAATTTCTATTTCACTCGCTTTTTTAGCTTTACCATTAATCTTAATTTACCCTTCTGCAAAAAGATGGTTTAGATATCCTCAAGTTATCTTATCCTTGTGTTGGGGTTTCGCAGTTTTGATACCTTGGGCTGCTAGCGAAGGGGACATAAAAAGTATTGTTTTACTATTTTGCTGGCTTGCCACAATTTTTTGGACTTTTGGCTTTGATACAGTGTATGCTTTGGCTGATAAAAAATATGATCTTGAAATTGGAGTAAACAGTTCTGCTGTAAACCTTGCATCAAATACAAAAATAACTATACAAATTTGTTATTTTTTAACTTCTGCTTTTCTAGCAATTTGTGCTTTAATCAATCAATTAAATTTGATTTTTTGGCCAATTTGGTTGATAACAGCATTTTTAATGCAAAAAGATATTTTAAAAATATTTCCTGAAAGTAAACAAACAATTAAAAGAATTGGTAATCATTTTAAAAACCAATCTATATATGGCGGCTTAATTTTGGTGGGATTCATAGTTGCCTCATAATTTATAAATAGAATGCTAAATAAATTAAAAAAAGGCGATCAAATTAATATTTTAGCTCCCAGCTCTTTTATAGATAAAGAAGAGGATTTTATAAAGGGCATAGATATACTAGAAAATTGGGGTTTAAAAATAATTAGCAATAATATCCTCACAAAAAAATATGGTTATTTTGCTGGAGATGATCAAAGCAGATTTGAAGAACTCGAAAAAGCACAAAATAGTAAGCTCATTATTTTCGCTAAAGGAGGATGGGGCGCAGCAAGACTTTTAGAAAAAAATCCAAATTGGGGCAATGGCTTGATGATTGGATTCTCTGATACATGTTCACTATTGTTATCAAAATATTCACAAGGATATTTTGGTTCGATTCATGGACCTATGATTACTACTCTTTTTAAGGAACCTGAATGGAGTCTAAGGAGACTAAGAAATTTACTTTTTGAAGGATATGTTGATGACATTAAGGGAATCCCTTTAAAAAAAGGAACTGCAAAAGGAGAGATTATTGTTTCTAATCTAACTATTGCATCTTTTCTAATTGGGACTGATCATTTCCCAGAATTAAAAGGGAAAATAATAATATTTGAAGATATAAATGAGGATATTTATAAAATTGATCGAATGTTGACTTATTTAAGAATGACAAACAAGTTGAATGGAATTGCAGGTATTGGATTCGGAAGTTTTTCAGATGATCTTTATACTCTTGAATGGAAAGACTTGCTCAAAAGCTTAATAATTGAGAGGCTTCAAGAATTTGATATTCCTATTCTTTTTGATCTCCCTATTGGTCATATATCTGGGAATGCATGCATCCCTTTAGGTTGCGAAGCCACAATAAATGGAAATGATGGAAAGCTAAGTGTTCATATCCCTTTTTACTAAGAATCTCTTAAAAATAGTCTTGCTATTTTCAGATCTAGTGGAGATGTAATTTTTATATTTGAAGAATTTCCTTCTATAATATTTATTTTCCATTTCAACATTTCAAAGAGTGAGGCATCATCTGTAACTGTCCATTTTTTCTCAATTGCCATTTCATGCGCTTTTCTTAATCTCTTCACTAAAAAACCCTGAGGAGTTTGAGCTGCCCACAAATTTTGTCTATTTGGCGTTTCTTTTATATAACCTTTATCGTCAACAATCTTTATCGTATCTGTTACTTTTGTAGCTAAAATAATAGCCTCACTATTCTCTAATTCTAAAACACATTTATTTATCAAGTTAGGCTCTATTAAGCATCTAGCACCATCATGAATGAGGACTTTTTCTGCATTAGAGGGAAGAGCATTTAAACCATTAAAGACTGACTCTTGCCTAGTTTCACCTCCATTAATCCATTTAACTTTAGAGGAAAAACCTTTAATTGAATTTAATAATTCATGTTTATCATTCGGTTGCCCAATTATCCCCACCCAGCTTACTAAACTTGCAGATAAAACAGATTTTATAGTCCAATAAATAAGAGATTCACCTTCTAATTCAATAAGTAATTTATTTTTTCCAGCTTTCATTCTGCTACCACTACCAGCAGCAGGTATTAATACATGCACAATAATTTGGCTTAATGTTTTCTAGACAATTATAAATAAAAGCAATATGTTTGCACAAATAGTACTACGATTTTAAATTATAAAATTTTTACAATGTCAAATACAGAATCTTTAGCAGGAAAAGTTGCTTTAATTACAGGGGCAAGCAGAGGGATAGGCAAGGAAATCGCCCTAGAACTTAGTAATTTAGGAGCAGAAGTAATTATAAATTATTCTTCTTCTGATGAGAAAGCTGAAGAAGTTGCAAATTCTATTAAAAAGTCTGGTGGTAAAGTTCATAAATTAAAATTTGATGTCTCAAAAGAGGAAGCTGTTAGTGCAGCTTTTGAAGAAATTATTAAAATCAATGGTTCTATAGATATCATTGTTAATAACGCTGGGATAACTAGAGACGGGCTATTAATGCGAATGAAATCAGAGCAATGGGATGACGTTCTTAATACCAATTTAAAAGGAGTTTTTCTTTGTACTAAATATGCTTCTAAATTTATGCTTAAAAAAAGAAGCGGTAAGATAATAAATATCTCATCTATTGTTGGAATTATTGGAAATCCTGGACAAGCAAATTATTCTGCTGCAAAAGCAGGAGTTATTGGCTTTACAAAAACTTGTGCAAAGGAATTCGCTTCAAGAGGAATAAATGTTAATGCTATAGCCCCTGGTTTTATCGAAACAGAAATGACTGAGAATCTAAACAATGAAGAAATTATAAAAGCTATCCCTTTAGGTAAACTGGGAAGTTGCTCACAAATAGCAAACTTAGTTTCATTTTTAGTCTCAAGTAATGCTGGAAATTACATTACTGGACAAACAATAAGTATTGATGGGGGAATGAGTATATAATTAAGTACTTTCGTATGGTTGCCCTAACTCATCCCTTAACCTTCTAATTTTTTGTAAGAGTTTTAATCTTCTGCTTCTAGCCGTTAAGGTCAAGAAAAATCTTAAGGGGAAATATATAAGAGTCATTGCAACTGCAAGTGTTGCAGTTAAAGTAAAAATTAGATTACCAGTTTTATCCATGTTTTTAAGATACTCAAAATTTAATTAATTTGGATAGCTGTTTAAGAGAAATTCGGCTTTCCCCACTTAATTAAGTATCCTTTAAATATAATTCCATGGGAGATTAGAATAATAATACAAAGAATCTAATAAGATGCCAAAACAACTGAGCTTTTCGAACGAATCACGAGAGGCGCTAGAAAAAGGTTTAAATACTGTAGCTAATGCGGTTAAGGTAACTATTGGTCCCAAGGCAAAGAATGTTGTAATAGAGAGAAAATTCGGTTCGCCAGATGTAGTAAGAGATGGATCTACGGTTGCTAAAGAAATCAATCTTGAAAACCCTATATCTAATTTAGGGGCAAAATTAATAGAGCAAGTAGCATCAAAAACTAAAGAGAGTGCTGGAGATGGAACAACAACAGCAACAATATTGACTCAAATAATGGTTCAAGAAGGTTTAAAAAATATAGCTGCTGGTGCTAGTCCTGTTGAGCTAAAAAAAGGAATGGAAAAAGGATTAGATTTTGTTTTAGAGAAAATAAAATCAAAGAGTATCAAAATAAATAGCTCTGACATTCAAAAAGTTGCAACAGTAAGTGCTGGAGGAGATGAAGAAATAGGTTCAATAATTTCAAAAGCAATGGATATTGTAACTTCAGATGGAGTTATAACAGTAGAAGAATCACAATCACTAGATACAGAATTAGACATCACAGAAGGAATGTCTTTTGATAGAGGTTATAGCTCACCTTATTTTGTTACAGATCAAGAAAGACAAATTTGTGAACTTGAAAATCCTAAGATCCTAATCACGGATCAAAAGATTTCAACACTAATCAACTTGGTACCTATTCTCGAAGAAGTTCAAAAATCCGCTTCTCCATTTTTAATTCTAGCTGAAGATATTGAGGGGGAGGCACTAACAACTCTTGTATTAAATAAAAATAGTGGGGTATTAAATGTTTCTGCTGTTCGAGCTCCATCATTTGGAGAAAGAAGAAAGGCTGCTTTAGAGGATATTGCTATTCTTACAGGAGCTAAATTAATTAGCGAAGACAAATCTATGAAATTAGAAGAAGTTACCATAAATGATCTTGGGAAAGCAAAAAAAATAACAATCTCAAAGGATAAAACAACTATCGTAGCTTTCGACGATACCAAAGACTTGGTCAAAGCAAGAGTAGAAAAATTAAAAAGGGAAGTAGAAATAACTGAATCAGAGTACGATAAGGACAAGATTAATGAGAGAATAGCAAAACTATCTGGCGGGGTTGCTCTAATTAAAGTTGGGGCTGCGACGGAAACAGAGATGAAGTATAAAAAATTAAGAATAGAAGATTCACTTAATGCAACAAAAGCGGCTATCGAAGAAGGAGTTGTTGCAGGGGGAGGACAAACATTAATTGAAGTTTCCGAAGAACTTTCTAACTTATCTAAAGAAACATCAGATGATTTGACTACAGGGATTGAGATTATTACAAATGCACTTTTAGAACCTACTAAACAAATTGCAAAAAATGCGGGATTTAATGGAGATGTAGTTATCGCCGATATAAAAAGACTTGGTAAGGGTTTTAATGCTAATAATGGGGAATATGAGAACTTAAACGAGTCAGGAATATTAGATCCTACTAAAGTTATTCGATTAGCTCTTCAAGATTCAGTATCAATCGCAGCAATGATAATTACTACGGAAGTTGCAGTTGCTGATATCCCAGAACCAGAGGCAGCACCTGGAGGGCCAGGGGCAGATCCAATGGGTGGTATGGGTGGTATGGGTGGTATGGGTGGTATGGGTGGTATGGGTATGCCAGGAATGGGCGGTATGGGTATGCCAGGAATGGGTGGCATGGGTATGCCAGGAATGGGCGGTATGGGTATGCCAGGGATGGGCGGCATGGGTATGCCAGGAATGATGTAAAAACTTAGCTGGCTTTTTTCTCGTTATTAATCCATTTTCTCAAGTTTTTTATATTGGGTAATGGCAGTTCTTCTATATCTTTATATTCACTTTCATTTTTATAAGACCCATAAATATCTTTATCAATAGTTTCAGTATTATTTGGTGTTTTTGTTTCTTTAGGTTTAAATTCTATCTCTTCTTCGTATTGAACATTTTTTAATAATTCCAAATTGATTTGATTCTGATTTGGATCTACCTGATCCTCTTCTATTAATTCCAAATTGATTTTATTCTGACTTGCCTCTGGCTTATCCTCTTCTATTAATTCCAAATTGATTTTATTCTGACTTGCCTCTGGCTTATCCTCTTCTATTAATTCCAAATTGATTTGATTCTGACTTGCCTCTGGCTTATCCTCTTCTGTTAATTTAAATTGATCTTGATTTTTAACAAATAGTTCATTTAAAGATTCAGGTCCAAACCTATGTGCCCATATATTAATTATATTTTCTAACATCAAATGATTATTATCAAAAGATGCTTTTTGGTAAGTATCTTTTAGATGATCTTTTAAAAACATAAATTTATTAATTTAATTTTCTATTTAACAGTGGTCTTATAATAATTAAAGAAAAAACTGTTAAAGAAAATAAAATTGAGATACAACTCTTACAAGTTAAGTCACCATATGGTGCGTGTAAAGCCACCACATCTAAATTCATAGTTTGAGTATAAGCAATCCTGATAGGTTCAATCGCAAAAGTTAATGGATTTAAGGAGGCTAACCACCCTAGCCAATTTGGCATAAAAGAAATGGGTGCTAACGCAGTACTTGCAAAAAGAAGAGGCAAATTTATAACAAAGATAAGAGCAATTAATTCAATATGACCAGGTAAAACAAAAGCCAAACAGAGGCTTATTGATGTCACAAAGAGTACTAATAGTATTAATGTTGTAAAAACAATTACTAACCCATAAAAGTCAGGCCATCCATAACCTAAAACAAATGAAACAATCATTATCACAATACTTTGAACAAAACTCAGAATAGTTATGTAAAAGAATGAGGATAAAACAATAGATAATCTACTCGCTAGAGGTGCGACAAGTAACCTGTTTAAAAAGCCAAACTCTCTATCAAACATTAAAGGCAAGCCTGAATTCAACGCTCCACTAAAAGCAGTAAAAACAATTAGTCCTGCTCCCAAAAAATTTCCATAAGAATCAACTCCTGGTAGAAAACCTTCAGGAGCTTTTGAGAAAAGAGCTCCAAATAAAAAGAGCCAAATTATAGGTTGCAATATGCCCGCTAAAAGAGTAGAAGGTCTTCTTTTTAATTGGATAAATAATCTTTTGGTTAAAGCAACAGTTTCTTGATATAAAAAAAATAAATTATATTGTTTTAATTCCATTATTTAAGAACTTTTAATCATTATTATAATTAGTTATCAAAAAATTTATTATTTTTATCTCATTGATTGCTTCGATTCTTTTTTTAGATCTCTTTTACCAGTCATGGAAATTTCAGCATCTAATAATGTTTTGCCAGTGGCCTGTAGATATACATCATCCAAGCTAGGTTGACTTTGAGCGAGAGAAAAAATTTCAAACTTTGAAAAAGCTAATTCTACTTTTAGTTTTGTGAGCAAATCCTTTTCCTTATCTACTACAAAATTAATTGAATAACCTTGCGCCTTATTTATGATAATCTGACTGATTCCATTGATTGAGGATAAAATTTCACTTATTTTTTGAGACTCTTCATGATTACTAAATTCTCTTACTTTTAAAGTTATTCTATCTCCTCCTAATTTATTTTTAAGTTGAGCAGGTGTTCCTTGAGCTATAACTTTCCCATCATCAATTATTACCAAACTATCGGCTAATTTATCTATTTCATCAAGATAATGACTACTCAAAATAATAGTCATGCCATCATTCTTCAAGTCTTTCAAAAGTTGCCAAATTATATTTCTACTTTCAATATCCAAACCTACCGTTGGTTCATCTAATATTAAAACTTTGGGCAAATGTAAAAGGCCTGCAGCCAAATCTATTCTTCTTTTCATTCCTCCTGAATATGTTCCGCATTTTCTATCAATCCAATCATTCATCTCTAATTGATTTATTAATAATTTTATTCTTTCGTATTTTTCCTTTTTATTCATATGATATAAATCCGACTGAAAATCTAATAACTCTCGCCCTGTAAGGATTTTATCGAGAGCAATATCTTGAGCCACATAACCAATTAATTCTCTAATTTTTCTTGGATTTTTAATTAAATTGATATTATTTACAAAAACCTCACCACCATCTGGTTCTACTAAAGTAGCTAGTATTTTTATGAGAGTAGACTTACCCGCACCATTTGGACCTAAGATTCCAAATAATGTACCAGCATTAATTTCCATTGATAAATCTTTTAATGCCTTAATATCAGAATATGATTTTGAAAGATCCGTAATTTGTATATAATTCATCAAACTAGAATTTATCCTCTAATACTTTACATCAATCTAATAATTAAAGTATGCCTTTAATGTTAAGAACATTTGCATAGACTGATGTTCGAAATCCACAGAAAGTTGAGTTCTTGAAATCAATAGCAACAGACAAATACCAAACATATAAAGTATTGACCATCTGAATAATCCTTTAGCTTTTTCTAAATCGTCTGGTGAACTTTTCAATCTATTTATTAATTGTAAAAGTCTTCCATTAAAAGGTAAAAGCATTATCAAATAAAGGAGTCCTCCCTCAGGTAAAGCAAAAACACCAAGAATACTCATAAAAACAGTTGCCCATCCGTAGCGAGAAATAGCTTTGACCGTAAACGCTGAACCCTTAACGGAAGGGAGCATAGGTATACCTACAGACGCATAATCATCTTTTAATAAAATTGCAAGAGCCCAAAAATGAGCTGGGGTCCAAAGCATTACCAAACTAAATAACCACCAACCACTAAGTCCTATATGACCGGTGGCTGCCGAAGCTCCTACTAAAGGAGGTATGGCTCCTGCAACACCACCAAAAACAATATTTTGAGTTGTTCTTGGTTTAAGAATTATCGTATATAAAATCACATAACTACATAATCCCAACAATGTTAAACCAGCAGCTAAATAATTTACCCCACTTATCAAAAGCATTGCAGCTGCCAATGTACAAGATACTGCACCTAAAAAAACAGTATTAAATGATAATTTACCTGAGGGTAAAGCTCTATTACTTGTCCTTTTCATCCTCTTATCTAGGTCCATTTCCCACAAACAATTAAGCGCTCCAGCTGCCGCGGCTGCCAAGGCACCTCCTCCTAAAGTACATATAAGCTTAGGAGAGGATAAAGGCCATTCTTCCGTTAATGCCATACCTCCTAAAGTTGTAGCCAGTAATAATGGAATCAACCTAGGCTTGGCAACTTCAAGCCACGCAGGTAGTTTTACTTTTTTTCTTGAAGGTACAACTTGTTCACGAATTGAAGTCTGGAAATTTAAGTTTTCTAAATTACTTGTCATGAGTTTAAACCTACTATTACTGAATTAAATGGTTGATTGATTTTTTTATTTAGGTAAGGATTTCTAAAAATCAATGATGTTAAGATCGCAATTAACAAAGAAGCATTAAGTTGATGACCAATAACAAAAAGAGGTTCACTTAAATTAGTTCTAAGGCTTAATACTCCTAGAACAACCTGGGAAATCAAAAGCAAACAAAGTGAGCAAAGGTATCTCCAATTATTCTGGAACAAATCTTGTTTATATATTGAGATAGCCAAAATAAATAAAATAGAAATAGAAATTGGGATAGCAAATAATTTATGAGTATCTAAAATTAAACATTGTTTATTAAAAGATAAGCAGAGATGTGCAGACCAAGTTGATGAAAGCCTTACTCCAATAAAAGATTGAACTAAAGTGAGTATTAGAGGGAAAAATAATAATATCTTCCACCAAGTCAATGATTTATTAACCTCATTATTTTCTAGATTCTGATTTATAGTTATTGTTGTTATTAGGAGTAAAAAAGCTGTCAAAAGATGAGCAGTAACTGAGTAGGAATTAAGTAAATTAATTACTGTCAATGCTCCAATAGAGCCTTGAACAATTACTAAGAAGACTAATAATGAATAAGTTTTTGGTAACCAATTCGGAAGATCTTTTCTCCAAACTATTGAAAGTATGAATTCAGAAAGAATTAACAGCCCTACTAGGAAAGCATCAAAACGATGGAACCATTCTAGAAAAACTCTTAAATTCATATGATTAAGAGGTAGAAAAGTCCCATAACATAAAGGCCAATCAGGGCAAGCAAGACCGGCCTCCATTACCCTAGTAGCTCCTCCAATAACTATTAAAGCTATTAAGGCCAAAACGCAATGGGTTCCCAATTTCAGAAAAACTGACTTGTATTTTGATTGATATATTTCGTTTTTGAACAAATTATTCAAAGTTCTCTTTTCTGCATATTAATTTAGATTCAAATATCAAACATTAATTAAAAATAAATGTTTAATTTTTAAAATTTATTTGTTTTTTTAATCTTTTTTTCCTGACATAAACCTATAAAAAGTTGTTAATAATACTTCTTTTTTTTTTTAAATCTTAAGAAGTTGTGAATTTCAATAATTTTCCATTAACAAACAATGCAAAATTAAAAAAATTGAATATGTTGAAAATATAAATAACATTTTTTACTTCAATTGTTAAATAAAAACTTTTATTTAATACTTATAACTTCCGCTGTATTTGGTATATCTTTTTGGATCGGATTTAATATTAACTTACTCCCTGCCGAAGCAAGTATAAATGCACCTATATATGATGAGCTTTTTAAAATTCTTTTTATCATTGGATTAATAATTTTCATAGGAATGACCATAGCCGTTATATATAGTTTATTTAAATTCAGAAAAAGAAAAGATCAATATGGAGATGGAGTAGCTTTAGAAGGTAATTTAACCCTAGAGATTGTATGGACAATTATCCCATCTATTATTGTTTTAATAATAGGTTTATATAGCTACAACATTTACGATCGAATGGGAGGTATGAAAGAACTAAATCATAGCCATGAAATGATGACCTCCAACACAGAAAAGATATGGGCTGGAATCAGCCAGGCATCAAATAATGAGGTTGCTAGCAATAATTTATCTGTTGAAGTTTCAGCTATGCAATTTGCCTTTTTATTTAATTATCCGAAAGGGGAATTTATTTCTGGGGAGCTTCATGTTCCAGTTGATCGCAAAGTTTCTATGAAGATGGAATCAAAAGATGTAATTCATGCTTTTTGGGTGCCAGAATTCAGAATAAAACAAGATATTATTCCTGGCCAACCTACGATATTAAATTTCACTCCTACTAAAGTTGGAAAATATCCAATAATATGTGCGGAATTATGTGGCCCTTATCACGGGGGGATGAGAGCTTCAATAATAGTTGAAGAAGAATCTGACTACAAAGATTGGTTTAACAAAAACACAAAAACTGAGGTTAGCTTATGACGATATCAATTGATCCACAGGATTCTAATACCAAAAGTCTTCAACCTAAAGGATGGCTTAGATATTTTAGTTTTAGTCTCGATCATAAAGTAATTGGTATTCAATATCTTGTATGCGGGTTTCTTTTTTATTTAATTGGGGGGACTTTAGCGAGTGCAATAAGAATTGAATTAGCAAGTCCAATGTCGGACTTTATGCCTAGAGATGTATATAACCAAGTCTTAACATTACATGGAACAATAATGATTTTCTTGTGGATTGTTCCTGTAGTAAATGGTGCATTTGGGAACTATTTAATTCCTTTTTACGTTGGAGCTAGAGATATGGCATTCCCAAGATTGAATGCTGTAGCTTTTTGGCTGATACCTCCTTCCGGTTTAATGTTAGTAGCGAGTTATTTTGTTGAAGGGGCTGCACAGGCAGGATGGACGGCTTATCCACCTTTGAGTATAACCACCCCCCAATCAGGACAAATCATTTGGATAATGAGTGTTTTGTTGCTCGGAGGCAGCTCTATCTTTGGAGGGATAAATTTCATTGCAACAATTATCAAATTAAGGCGACCGGGGTTAAAGCTGATGCAATTACCTATGTATTGTTGGGCGATGCTAGGCACAAGTTTATTAGTAGTTTTGTCAACTCCAGTTTTAGCTGGAACTTTAATATTACTTAGCTTTGATATTGTTGCTCATACCGGTTTCTTTAACCCTGTTTTAGGCGGAAACGTAGTTGTTTACCAACATTTATTTTGGTTCTATTCTCATCCAGCAGTTTACATAATGGTTCTTCCTGCTTTCGGCCTAGTAAGTGAAATCCTTCCAGTGCATTCAAGAAAGCCACTTTTTGGATACACCACAATGGTTTTTTCAATAATGGGAATAGTTGTGCTTGGTCTAGTTGTTTGGGCTCATCATATGTTTACAAGTGGGACGCCACCTTGGATGAGATTATTTTTCACTATTGCGACAGCATTTATAGCAGTTCCAACTGGGATTAAATTTTTTAATTGGGTTGCGACCTTATGGGGTGGAAAAATATCTATAAATAGTGCAATGTTATTTTCATGTGGATTTATTATAAATTTTGTATTTGGTGGGATTACAGGGGTTGCTCTTGCTCAGGTGCCTTTTGATATTCATGTACACGATACATATTTCGTTGTTGCGCACTTCCATTACATAGTTTATGGAGGAACAGTTTTTATTATATTCTCATCTATATATCATTGGTTCCCAAAGGTAACAGGTAAGTTAATGAGTGAAAAATTGGGAATACTTCATTTTGCTATAACTTTTGTTGGCTTTAACTTATGCTTCGCTCCTCAACATTGGCTTGGTCTTAATGGAATGCCTAGAAGAGTGGCTGAATATGATCCTCAATTTCAATTTGTTAATCAAATTAGTAGCGTTGGAGCTCTCTTAATGGCAATAAGTACTATCCCATTTTTAATAAATATATTTTTAAGTATTAAAAATGGTAGCGATTCTGGAGATAACCCTTGGAATGCTTTAACTCCTGAATGGTTAACATCATCTCCTCCACCTGTTGAAAATTGGGAAGGGGAAGCACCTCTAGTTGAAGAACCTTATGGTTACGGAAAAACAAAAACCAAAGAAAATTAATCAAATAAAAGACACATCATGACAACTCTAGATAGTTCAAAAGAAATTAAAAAAGATGAAAGTAAGGCAAGTGAACATCATGAAGACTTCAGGATGTTTGGATTAATAACTTTTTTAATAGCAGATGGGATGACTTTTGCTGGTTTCTTTGCTGCCTATCTTACATATAAAGCAGTTAACCCTTTACCAGATGGAGCTATATACGAATTAGAATTGCCTATCCCTACACTAAATACAATTTTATTACTTGTAAGTAGTGCGACTTTCCATAAAGCAGGAAAAGCTCTTATGAAAAATAAAAATTCAGATACCCAAAAATGGCTAATAGTCACTGCTTTACTTGGGATTACCTTTTTAATATGTCAACTATTTGAATATTTCAATTTGCCGTTCGGACTAACGGATAATTTATTTGCAAGTACTTTTTATGCTTTAACAGGCTTTCATGGTCTACATGTAACGCTAGGAACAATAATGATATTAATTATTTCTTGGCAAACAAGATTAAAAGAAGGAAGAATTACTAATCAAAATATGTTTCCATTAGAAGCTGTTGAATTATATTGGCATTTTGTAGATGGAATTTGGGTTATTTTATTTATAATTTTATACCTTTTATAATAAAGAATTTATTATTTAAAAATCTATTTTTTATTAACTTGTATTGCCACAATTCTCATTCTTGGTAAGAATATATAATAAGAAAAAGCTCATATAATGCTTGTAGGAAAAGAACTTCTCGAAAAATCTAAATTACTCAGCAAGAAATCTGAGGATGAAATAGCAAGAGGCTGCGGCTATGTAAGTCAAAGAGGAAGAGTCTTAAGGAAAAGTTTTTATAGAGCACTTATTGAAGCTAAGGGTTACAAACTAAGTAGCAGTGGTAATGGTAGGCCAGGGAATAGATCTTCAAGAGGAAGACAAGCAGAATTCAAAACAAAAGTTCATGGAAATGGTAACTTATTAATTGGTCATGCTTATACAAAGAAATTAGGATTAGAGCCTGGCCAAGAATATAAGATTATTCTCAAAAGAGATTCTAAAACTATTTTCCTTACCCAAATAAATTAAAAAAATTATTTATTCCAGCCGTTTTTTTTAAGCCAATTTGAAGAGATTTCTTCAGAAATGTTTTCTGAATCTTTATTCTTGTTAAATAGAAGAAGTTTTTCTACGTATTTAATTAAAGCATCACCTTCAAGATTTACACTATCACCAATTGATAAATTTTGGAGATTTGTGTTAAACCAGGTATGAGGGATAATTGCGATTGTAAAAATTTCTCCTTGATTCTCAGATTTTGCAATTGTTAGACTAATTCCGTTTACACATATACTTCCCTTATCTACAATGTATTTAGGGAAATTTTTATTTTGACACTTAATTGATAACAGCCATGATTTTTCCAGTTTTTCTATATTTTCGACTTTTCCTAAACCATCAATATGTCCACTAACTATATGGCCTCCAAGACGATCTGAAATACGTAGAGCAGGTTCTAAATTAACTAATTTATTGATAATGCATTTATTTCCTAAATTAGTTTTATTTAAGGTTTCTTCACTTACATCTACCTTAAATTGATTATTTAAAATTTCTTTTACTGTTAAACAAATTCCATCAACTGCGATACTATCTCCTATTTGCATATCAAAAGGCTGATCAAGAATTTCAATAATTAAGAGATCTTTTTCTTTTTTAAGTTTTCCTATTGACTGAATTATTCCTGTAAACATAACTTTGAATGAAAATTGTTTTTGAAAAATTATTATTAACTTTAATTTACTTTAAATCATTATCTACTATAAATAAATTAAAGAGTTACTAAATAGGCACTAATAATATAAATATGATTATTCATTCTCAGAAAAGATCATTTGGTAAAGGTTGCAATGTAAGTTTGTTTACTTTAGGCACAATGAGAGCGACTGATAATTTAAATAAAATGTACTCCCTTATAAAAAGAGCACATCATACGGGTATTAATCATTTAGAAACAGCGGCATCTTATGGTAAAGCTGAAATACTGATCGGGGAGGCATTAAAGAAGTTAGAAAATCACGAAAATATAATTAGGAAAGAATGGATAATAACGACCAAAATATTACCTAAAGGAGATTTTAATTTTGTAAAAAATAATTTCAGAAATTCTCTCAAAAATTTAAAACTAAAGAAAATACATAATCTTGCAATACATGGAATTAATTTAAGTGAGCATCTGGATTGGGTTCTAAATGGAGAGGGGGAAAAGTTTTTAAAGTGGGTAATAAAAAATGACTTAGTAGATCAAGTTGGGTTTAGTTCACATGGAAGTTACAAACTTATTGAAAAAGCAATTAATTCCGAAATATTTAGTTTTTGCAATCTTCATTTACATTTTTTAGATCAATCAAAAATAAGCCTTGCCCAACTAGCTTTAAAAAAGAAAATGGGGGTTTTGGCTATATCACCTGCTGATAAAGGCGGAAGATTATATGCTCCTAGTGATACTTTATTGAAAGCATCTGCACCATACCATCCTCTCGAACTAGGTTATAGATTTTTACTCTCAAAAGGAATTACAACACTATCTTTAGGAGCCTCAAAAATTGAAGATTTTAATATTGCAAAAAAGCTTATTAATTCAACTCAAAAACTTTCATCTTCTGAAATTATTGCTTTAAATAATATCGAGAAGGTAGGAAATGAACAATTAAAATCTTCAAAATGTGAGCAATGTAGATCTTGCCTTCCATGCCCAAGTGAAATACCTATTCCTGAAATACTTCGTTTGAGAAATATATCTATGGGATATGGACAATTAGAGTTTGCTAAAGAAAGATACAATTTAATAGGTAGAGCGGGCCACTGGTGGGAAGAAAAAAATGCCTCTTTTTGTATAGAATGCAATGAATGTGTTCCAAAATGCCCAAGTAAATTAAATATTCCAGAGTTATTAAAACAAACTCACGACTTATTACTTGAAAAACCTAAAAAAAGATTATGGGATTAAAGATTTATTCCAAAAATTTTCTAAATTAAATTTCTCTTTGTTGTTAATAGGTGGGAAAGACCAACTATTTTCCCAACATATTGTAGATGGACCAAAATTATTATATTTAATACTGTTATTATATTTATTTTGAGAATATTCATTATTAAAAGGTAAATACCACCCTTGATTAGCTAATTCATCAACAGTATTCCTATTTTCAAAAGATTTAATCCAATCAATTAATATTTGATTATTAATTTTTGATTTACTTAAAAGGAAATTCCAAATTAAAGGAACACCTTTATTTGGGAAAACAATAGAAAGTCTTGAATCAACTTTCAAATATTTTATGCATTGAGAATATGGCATAATAGCAATGGATGCCTGAGAATTAATTAACCAATTTATTGAATTTTGATCGTCAAATAACATTGCTTGATCTTTAAGTTTACTTAGAGAATTTTTCGAATTAATTTTTTTTGATATAGAAATTGTTACTCTTGGACTTTTAGGAAATATGATTTTTCTTTTCAACTTTTCAGCAAGAAGAAAATCCCAAGACTTAGTGGCATCATGAATTAAATCTTTATTATTTTTTATAATTACTGCATATGGAACTATACCTATTGGAAATAATTTATTACTTTGATATTCTTTAAAACTATTTAAAAAATCTTTCGATCTTTTATTTAATTTATCATTTGGAAATAAATTATTTATGTTTTGAAAACTTTCAAAATTTAAACTATTTATCCATCCGTCATTAATTAAAATAAAGTCAGAATTATTTATTTTTTCTTTATTCTTGTCTAACTCAAGCTTGCTAAAATTAATATTTTCTTGTTGCCAACTAGCAGGCAAAGTATCTTTTAAAGATTGCGGATAAAAAGAACTTTGAAAAGAAATACTTCTTTTTTTTAGGGAATTACTACATGAGTTAAGGAGGAAAAGCATTGATAATTTTCCGTAGTTAAGGAATTGCCTTCTTGTTGAATAATTTTTAAGCATTTAATAATCCTCATCTAAAGAAATCTGACGTAACTTCTTCATCTTTTCTAGATTAATTTGGCACCTTGAAACTATTTCTTCATTACTAAAACCCTTAAGAGAAGCAAAAATAGACATGCCACCAGCGCCTACACCCTCTTTAACATATCCTATTTCATAGTCTCTTAATTCTTTATTGTATGCTGATTTAAAATTCAATGAACTTGCCAATCCTACTAAATTTACTTTGTGTTTTTCAGTAATTAAATCTAGTAAATCACTCAATGAATTATCTTTAACCAACCATCCAGTAGTAGCTAAATAAACGAAATCAATGAATTCTTGTTTTTTTTTAGAGTCAATAAATTCCAATGCCAGTAAGATTACCGCCAACATCTGGCTACCTCCAGATAAAACGACAGATTGATTAGCTAACCTCGCTCCAATCAATAGTCCCATAGCAAATGCTTGAAATGGATCTCCTACTGAAGATATAACATCCATAGAGTCGAAATTGTTATTTAGATTTGCTTTTAAAAGTCCAGCTTTAATTACTTTTGTTTTTAAGGTCCTCGGAGGATTAATCAAACTACTTCCTATTAAATTATTTACATTTAACCCAAAAGCTTCCATAACTGCCTGAGCAGTTGTAGTTCCTCCTGGGACAGATTCTGAAATAAATATAGGTTGCTTAGTAGATTTCCCGATTTCTAGTCCTTTTGTGTAAAGACTCAAAACTCTTTTTTTATTCATAGAGTTTCCTGTGATAAGACATTTAGCTGGGCCTACTAAATAATTTTCCACAGTCAAATGACTAAAGTAAGGTTTTTCTTTTATTCCTATAGGGACAACTATTGGGGTTACACTTATAAGTTTGGAACAAACATAACTTATTAATGCCGGAGTTACTCCTGCATTTAAAAGGGGTAATTTGTATTTATGATCTTTAAAGGCGCCAAAAAGAAGAAACTCAGCATCTGCTAATGCAGTTTTCTTTCTAGCTTTTGAATTTATTCCTGCTGCAGATATACCTTGAATTTGAGATGTTTCTGTTCCAGCAATTACAAGATAAAAAATAAAATTATCAATTTCTTTTTTAAGAATATCTACTCTTTCAGAAAATAGTTTTTGATTAATTTTACTGCCAACTAACTTTATTTCTAAATAAGAATGCTCCATTCTTTAATCTTATATCAAAGACCTAAATCAACAAATCCATTAATTATTTTTGGAGGATCAGGAATTTTTGAATTTAATCTAGGGAAAAGAGAATATGCGAGTATATGTATCGTTAAGACGTAAACCATTTCTTGAAAAATTATTAATAATATTGCAACTAATTGGATAATTTTGATCGAAGGAGAAAAGGGTAAATTAAATAGTTCAATAACTTTATCTAGGAGGCCATAACTTGCTCTTGTAATTATTATCCAAAGATTATCACCAACTAACGTTGATAATGCAAATATTCTTATAAAAAACCCAAGTGTCCCAAGAATGAAACCTACACTCCAACTAAGCCACCAGTTTTTTTTATTAAGCCAAGACTTCCCAAGCCAAAAAGCTAACATCCCATATGGGAATAAAAATAAAGTCCCTCTAATTGGACCCATAAGTATCAATAACAAAAGAAATTGTATTATGAGTCCTTCAAATGCAGTTCTAGTTCCTCTTCTCAAATGCAACAAGATCATAGGTAGAGGTAATATTAATCTCAACAACGCTCCACCTATAGGTAAATAATATAAAGCTATCCAAAGTAATGAAGAAAGAGATGCTAGATACGAAGGTTCAATTATATTAAGTGCCTCATTTTTTTTCGAAAATTTCATATAATTTTTTTGTATAAATATTTAATTCTTCTTAATATTGCTATTTTTTGAATCAAAAAAACGTTCAATCTTTTCTATTTCAAAATTTACATCAGAATTTCTTAAAATGGTACTTAAATCTTCAATAGG
>QCUB01000018.1 GCA_003210895.1 Prochlorococcus sp. AG-676-M04 | reverse complement strand
GACAATCGAAATAACAGTATGGACTCACATATATGGGGGTTCCTTCCTTATGAAAAAGTCATCGGAAAGGCTATTTTTAGATATTGGCCATTAAATAATATTGGACCTATTCGCTTCCCTGATCTTAATAATTTAGTTTAAAGGGTTCATGGTGTTGTAGGGTTTTTATAAGTTGAAGATGCATAAATGTTCAATCCTGAATTTCTAGCTACTGAAAATAATGATTCAAATGATGAGAATGATTTAATTCAATATCTACAAAAACAGTCTCCAGAAGTTTTACAGAGAGTAGCTAAATCAGCTAGTGAAGATATTCAGGAAATTATAAGGCACAATGTTCAAGGCCTTCTAGGGATGTTGCCATCTGATCAGTTTGATGTAAAAATAACATCTTCAAAAGACAATATTGCTAATTTACTTTCTTCTGCAATGATGACAGGATATTTCTTAAGACAAATGGAGCAAAGAAAAGAGCTTGAACAAACGCTAAAAAGTGATGAAGATATGTCCATTGAAGAAGAATAAATATCTAAATATTTACTTTTTTTGGAATTATCCCTAATTCAAATAATTTTTTATAGAAATTAATAAGGAATTTATTATCATCTGGTAATTTATTCCATTTTTCTGAATTAATTTCATCTATCAAATTCTGACAATCTTCTAGTCTAAAATCGATAGGAGAAGAATAATGAGCTGATATCAAATATTCCATATTATTATAAGTTTTAATTTTTTCAAGCCATCCAAGAAGTACTTGTTTTGATCGAGGAAATATTAAATTTTGCAAAACAGGAGCAATCTGAATCTTTGGATTATTTTCGCCCATTATTTCAACTAAAGATGATTCCCAATCTTCATCCCATAAAAAAGGATAAATACCAAAATGTGATTTCTTATTTCGAAGACCTTCTTTAAAAGAGTATTTAATAATTTGTTTCAGAGACGGAATATTTAATTTTCCTGGTTTTAAAAAAGATGAAAATAATACAATTCTGGCCCAACCTTTTTTTCTAGATTCAACATTATCAAGAATAGGTTCATCGCCTCTATCTCTCGAATGAAATAATAAAGGGGTAGGATCGAAGTCAAATATTTCTGGAGGCGTTGATTCGATGCCAACTATAGCGTCTGTAACATGAAGTGTCCTTGTTGGAAGATGAAAACAACTCACCTCCTGGTATGTTCCAAGTCCTAAATTTAAAGGCCCTAGTGAAGACCATTTAAAATATTCTTCATAAGGAGTTCCATCTTTAAAAAGTATCTTTGTCCTTTTTGATGGTATCCCAAGAAAATCTAAAGGAAGATTAATAGGAAAACTCCATTGGCCAGGACATAGCCAAATCTCAGCATCCTTAAAAACTCTAACTAATGCAGGTAATCCAATTTTATGTTCTAATCCAGATGCACTAGGGAGCACAATTGTTTTTACTTTTCCATATGAAGAAATTAATTTTTTTAATTCATTTATAAGTTCCTTAGTAGGAGGTAAAGGATTAATTAGCATTAGTCCATTATTAACCTTAATTATTGTCATTCTGATTGGAACGGCAACATAATATAAGCCCTGGATCTGTTCCAAGGACCATATTTCGTTAGGAATTATCTCTCTAAGAATAGTTTTCTTTTTTCCATATGGATATAAGGGAAATAAAGGCCACCAATTCCAACTTTTATTATTTAGGTAATTATCCATTATTACTAATAATTAGAAATTAATTTTTTAAATTTAAATATCCCATATCTTGGAGCAAATAAAAAAGCAAATAAAAATATAAACGTTTGAACTAATACAATTGAGCCGCCAGTTTCAAGATCAAACCAAAAGCTAAAATAGATACCAAATATACTTGAAATAATGGCACTAATTACTGAAATGATGGTCATGTTATCAAACTTATCTGTTAATAAATATGCTGTTGCACCAGGAGTAATCAGCATCGCAACAACCAAGACTATTCCAACAGACTGTAATCCAACAACAGCAGTTAAAGACAAGCATGTAAGTAATAAATAATGAAGAAATAAGATATTAATTCCTACCGTTTTTGCATGTCTTGGATCAAAACAATAAAGTATTAAGTCTTTCCTAAAAACTGACAATAGTATTACCACCAATAGAGAGATGAATACTGTCTGTTTTACATCTGAAAGAGAAATACCTAGAGGACTACCAAAAAGAATTGAGTGAAGATCAATATTACTTTTAATCTTTGAAACTAAAACGATTCCAAGAGCAAAAAAACCTGTGAAAACCAATCCAATTACGGTATCTTCTTTAATTCTAGATTTTTGTTTAACAAATCCTATTAAAGCTACAGAACCCACTCCAAAAATGAATGCTCCAAGTGAGAAAGGAAGTCCCAAAGCATAAGCAACAACAACACCAGGCATTACAGAATGAGATACCGCATCTCCCATTAAAGCCCAACCTTTAAGTGTTAAATAACTAGATAAAAATCCACAAACAGCCGCAACTAATGAGCTCATTAATAGAGCTTTTCTCATGAATTCATGAGATAAAGGATCGGCTATAAAAGAAGTTATATTTGTAGATAAAAAAATTAGAACCATATAACTAGATTTTAAGATTCAGGTCCAAAAAGGGCATCTGGTGACATCCCTCCAAAAGTACTCGTAATATTTTCTGGAGTAAATACTTCCGAGGTCTCTCCATAAGCAACAACTGTCTTATTTATTAAAAGAACTAAATCGCAAAATTCACGAACATGAATCATATCGTGAGTAGATAGCAAAATTGTTTTCCCCTCATTTTTAAATTGAATAAATAATTCTGAGATAAGTTTCTCAGTTCTAATATCTACTCCCGCAAAGGGTTCATCAAGTAATAATATTGAGGCCCGTTGAGCAATAGCTCTTGCTAAAAAAGTTCTTTTCCTCTGTCCCCCGGATAAGTTGCCAATTGGGGTGGTTGAAAGTTCTATAAGATCAACCCTATCAATAGCATCCTTTACTGCCTGAATATCTGATTCTCTTGGAGATCTCATAATATTCATTGACCCATATCGACCCATCATTACAACATCCCATACACTAACTGGAAATTGACTATCAATACCTTCACTTTGAGGAACATATGCAATTGCCTGATCTTTTTGAGCAATTCTTAAAGACTCACCATTAATTCTTATTTTACCTTTTGAGATATTTACAAATCCAGTTAAGGCATTAAAAAAAGTTGTTTTCCCAGCACCATTCATTCCTACTAATCCACAAATTTGTCCGGCCTTTAATCTTAAATTTGCATCATATAAAGCAACTTTCCCGTGATAATCAACACAGATATTTTCTGCCTCAATTCTATAACTTTTATAATTAAGATCATTCATATTTTTAATTGAGGCCTTTTTTAATAAGAGTCAAATTATGTTGAAGCATTTTTAAATAAGTATTAGCGCTCCCATTATCTTGAGAAAGCGAATCAACAAAAAGATCTCCCAAAAAATTTGCTCCTGTTTCATTGGCAACAATCATTTGTGATTCATTACTTACAGTGCTCTCACAAAAGACCGATGGGATATTTTTATTTTTTACCAAAGAAATTGTTCTTGCCATTCTTTTAGGTGTAATTTGACTTTCAGCATTTACAGGCCATAAATAAGCTTCTTTTAATCCGTAATCATTAGTGAGATAAGAGAATGCTCCTTCACAAGTTACTAGATACCTATTATTTTTCTCAAGATTATTAATAAAAAGTGAAAAATCTTTATCTATTTTAGCGATTTTATTCTTATAAATTTGTCCGTTATTTTTAAATGATTCTGCTTTAGATGGTTTTAATTCTGATAAAGAATCAACGATAATATCTACATAAATCATGCCTCTTTTAGGGGAAATCCATGCATGAGGATTAGGTTTACCTTTATAAAAATCTTCACTAATAAAAATCGGATCTAATCGATTTGAAATAGTTACTCTCTTGACTTTTAAGTTAGATACAAATTTTTCAGCCCATAATTCAAATCCAAATCCATTATCAATAAAAACATTGGCTTTTGATGCTTTTATAAGATCACTTGGAGTTGGCTTATAACCATGAACCTCCATTCCTGGTTTAGTAATTGATTTAACAACAAATTCATCTTTAGCAACATTTTCAATAATATCTGCCAGAACTGTAAAACTTGCCAAAATTACTTCTTGGTTAGTTCCTTGTTCAAATGAAGTCCTTTTGCATGAATTTGTACTAAGAGATATTAGAAGAGAAAAAATAAAGAGAACAAACTTTTTTTTCATTTTTTTTTACAACAAATCTAAAAATTTTAATTAATAACTAAATCGAATCAATGGATTTTTTAACTCAGGTATCAAAGATTTCCAATTTATTTTTTCATTTTCAAAGGCTTTTTCAACGATCTTTTCGGAGTTATCTTTTATAAATTTCAAATCAGGTTCTGAGACACCTTTTGTTATCGCCATGAAATCTGCCAAAGAACATGATACTACTCTTGTTAAATATGCTGCACTTATTGCCTGGAATGAGCCAGTAACCAACCAATTTGGGCCATGCAATTTTGTTAAGCCTATTAAAGTCTGACCACTCCATTCAATTACACCCTGTGCAATTGCAGTCTTTATTATTTGTTTGGAAACTTTATCCAATATTTCTGGAGACCAATTACATCCCCATATAGACTTTATTTCTTTAATCATTAAGGAATTTAAAACAGTCATCGATAAAACATCTATTGATGAAATCGGAGACAAGAAAACAGAAGTCGCAACGATAATTTGATTTCTCCTCTGTAAAGCCTTCAATTGCATTCTTCTTATTCCCTCAATCTCAGATTGCCAATTCGTATGCAATCTCTTCAAAAGTCTTTTTTTTGTATTTTCAATATTACTACTTGAACTTATAAAAAACTTGCGCAAAGAAAAAGGTATATTTGCCAAGTTATTTTTAGTTTTATCAAATCTAATTATTCTGTTTGCATATTCTCCTGAAATCTGAGCCTTTAGTTCCTCTATTTCATTATTAGAATCAATTCCTTTTGTATAAGAAGCAACTAACCAAATGGGCATGCTTTTAGGAAGTTTTTTTAACCATAAAAAATCATTTGCGGATAGAGGTAATTTTAAAAAATACAAAATAGCGTCACTATTTAAAATTACTTCAGGAACAATTTCAGAGGAATTATATTTAGGAAGTTTTTCAATAAAGTTCAATTCAAACTTATCTTCTTTAAAGTAATTTTTGAATAATGTTGTATTCGAATCGAAATTATTCTTTCCGATACAATAAATCGCTTCTTTTTTTTCTCTATTTAGTATTAATTCAAGAGCTTTTTGCCTTTTAAAATTTTGTTTTTCCGAATTATTATGCAATTCAATTCCCTTAAAGAAATCTAAATCTTCATTACAAAGTTTTATCCAACCCCTTAAGTCCTTTGGCTCTTTAAATTTTGGTTTTTCACTCTTTAAATAAAAATATCCTCCAAAACATAAAATAAAAAATCCTATTGACCCGCCTGCAAAATGCATTAAATCACTCAAAAACCATTCTCCAAAACCTAAAAAAAGTAAAATTATAAAGATATTTTTTTTTGGGGACTTTATGAAATCCTTTAAAAAATTTTCTTTACTAATATCAGACACAGTAATTTAATATCCTTCTTCTTATACTTTAGTGCAAATTGTGAATGAAAAAAAGCAAAATTACATAACTCTTCAATTATGGATGAGAATTTTATAGTTCAATTTAAGACTTTTTGCATAACTAGGTGGTAAGTTAATAGACTGTTTAGGTAAAAAAGAATTCCCAAAATGTCAAATTCCAATTACGACAATAATTATGGTCAAGAGAACTACAGAAGCCGTGGCAATAATGATAGATCTAATTTTAGGAACAGATCTGGAGGGAATAGAGATGGAGGAGGATTTCGAATAAGGTTAAGTGATAATGAAATGAAAGCTGTTAGATCAATACAGGAGGCTTTTCAACTTAAATCTACAGTTGCAGTTTTAGGATTTTCAGTTAGAACACTTAGCGAAATGATTGAAGATAAAAATTTAATGGAATCGATAACAAAATTTGCAAAAAATAACAAAAATACATCTTCACCGAGTAAAGCAGTAGCTCCAGAAAACAAAAGTAAAAAAGTAGCACCTGATCCTTTTGCAAGGCCAATTAAAAATACTCCTAGTGAAGAGATTAAACCAAACAAAGAAGAAATCAAAGAAGAAATCAAAGAAGAAATCAAAGAAGAAATCAAAGGACAAGAAGAAGGGGATGACAAATAAAAAAAGGATTCTTTCTGGAGTTCAACCTACAGGAGATTTACATATTGGGAACTGGCTTGGAGCAATAAGCAATTGGGTCGCTCTTCAAGAGGAGCATGAAACATTCCTTTGTGTAGTTGATTTACATGCAATTACCACAGAATATGACCCCAAACAACTTTCTAAAAATACACTTTCCACTGCAGCTTTATATGTAGCTTGTGGTATAGATCCTAAAATTTGTTCTATTTTTGTTCAAAGCCAGATATCTGCACATTCAGAACTTTGTTGGATATTAAATTGCATGACTCCAATAAATTGGATGGAAAGAATGATCCAATTCAAGGAAAAATCTATTCAGCAAGGAAATAATGTTTCTATTGGATTATTTGATTATCCAATCTTAATGGCTGCAGATATTTTGTTATACGATGCTGATTATGTTCCAGTAGGGGAAGATCAAAAACAACACTTAGAACTTGCCAGAGATATTGCACAACAGAGAATTAATGCCAAATTTAGTAAGGGAGAAAACATATTAAAAATTCCTCAACCAATAATTATGAAAAAAGGTTCAAAGATAATGAGCTTAAATGACGGATCAAAAAAAATGAGCAAAAGTGACATTAATGAGGGTAGTAGAATTAATTTGTTAGATACTCCTGAAATAATTACAAAAAAAATAAAAAGAGCTAAAAGTGATAGTTATATGGGAATGGAATTTAATAATCTCGAGAGGCCTGAATCCAGAAATCTATTAATGATTTATTCATTATTAAGTGGTAAAGAAGTTTCTGAATTAGAGAACGATTTATCTCAAATAGGATGGGGGGAATTTAAAAAAATATTTACAGAACAACTTATAGAATCGCTTAAACCTATTCAAGAAAGATATCAGGTTCTGATTAACGATCCATATGAATTAAATAAGATACTTATCGAAGGTAAAGAGAAAGCTGAAGTAGTGGCAAATAAAACTCTTAGTAGAGTTAAATCTGAATTAGGGTTCTTTGAAATGGAGAAATAAATTATGCCAGAAATAACATTACCAGATGGATCTAAAAAAGTATTTGAAAAACCAGTCACGATTAAAGAAATAGCTCAGAGCATAGGAACAGGCTTAGCCAAAGCAACAATTGCTGGTAAAGTAAATGATGTTCTTTTTGATGCAACACTTCCCATAAATAATGATTCTAAAGTAGTAATAATTACATCCCGAGATAAAGAAGGTATTGAGATAATTAGACATTCCTTTGCACATTTGATTGGTCATGCAGTTAAACAACTTTATCCAAATATAAAGATGGCTATTGGTCCAGTAATTGATAATGGCTTTTATTATGATATTTTTTCTGAATATAGATTTACGCCTGAGGATTTAATAAAAATAGAAAAAAGAATTAATAACTTAATAAAAACAAATTATGATGTTGAGATTTTACAAGTTACCAAAAAAGAAGCAATTAAAACTTTTCAAGAAAGAGGTGAGACTTTTAAATTAAGAATAATTGAAGAAATTCCTGATGAAGGTCTCATAAATTTATACAAACACGAAGAATATATTGATATGTGCAGAGGTCCTCATGTTCCTAATACAATACATCTTAGGCATTTTAAATTATTAAAGTTATCTGGTTCATATTGGAGAGGTAATAGTGAAAATGAATCATTACAGAGAATATATGGAACTGCTTGGGCAAAAGAGAAAGAACTCAATGATTACTTAAAAAGAATCGAAGAATCGGAAAAAAGAGATCATAGAAAACTTGGGAAAAAGCATTCACTATTTCATATACAAGAGGAATCTCCCGGTATGATTTTTTGGCATCCAAATGGATGGACTATTTACCAAGTTCTTGAAAAATATGTAAGAGAAATACTTAAAAAAAATGATTATCTAGAAATTAAAACCCCTCAAGCTGTTGATAAATCTCTTTGGGAAAAATCAGGTCATTGGGAAAAATTCAGAGAAGATATGTTCACTACCGCATCAGAAAATAGAACTTATGCGATTAAACCAATGAATTGTCCTTGCCATATTCAAGTATTTAATCAAGGTTTAAAAAGTTATAAAGATTTGCCTATTCGACTTGCTGAATTTGGTTCTTGTCATAGAAATGAACCCTCTGGTGCCTTACACGGCTTAATGAGAGTTAGAAATTTTACTCAGGATGACGCACATATTTTCTGTACAGAAGATCAAATTCAAGCTGAGGTGTCTACTTTTATTGATCTTGTTTTCGAGGTTTATAAAACTTTTGGATTTAATGAAATTATTATCAAATTATCAACCCGTCCAGAGAAAAGGGTGGGTAGTGAAGATATTTGGGATAAATCAGAAGAGGCACTTACCAAGGCTCTTGATAATAAAAGTCTAAAATGGGAACTACAACCTGGAGAAGGGGCTTTTTATGGTCCAAAAATAGAATTCTCTTTAAAAGATTGTCTTGATAGAGTCTGGCAATGCGGAACAATTCAAGTTGATTTCTCAATGCCTATAAGATTGGATGCAACTTATGTAGATTTAAATAATGAAAAAAGAAATCCAGTTATGCTTCACAGGGCAATTTTGGGATCTTTTGAAAGATTTATAGGAATCTTAATAGAACAATATGAAGCTAAATTTCCAATCTGGCTTGCACCTTATCAAATAATTTTGTTAAGCATTACCGATAGGAATATTGAGAAATGTTTGAAATTTAATCAATTAATAAATACTAAGGGATTTCGTTCGAAAGTTGATATTAGAAATGAAAAAATAGGTTATAAGATAAGAGAAGCAACTATTGGAAGAATTCCGTTAATTGCTGTTATTGGTGACAAAGAAGAACAAGTTGATTCAGTAGCTTTAAGAGCCTTAGATGGAAAAAATTTAGGAATCTTTAAGTTAGATGATCTTTATAAATTAATGGATAACTTAATAGAAAAAAAAGGAAAAACAGCATAATTTTGAATAGATGAATTTTCTTGCTTGTGATTTAGGGGGTACAAAAATTCTATTAGGAATTTTCAAAAAGGATGATAATACTGATTCTCTTAATTTAATTTTAAAAAAAAAATATGTATCTTCTGAATGGGATTCAATTGATTTAATTTTAGAAGATTTCTTAAAAAATGAATGCAAAAACATTAATCATCCTTTTTATGCTTGTTTCGCTGTAGCCGGTCCTATATTTAACAATAATGCAGAAATTATTAATTTGTCATGGAGTATTTCTGGTGATGTATTAAAAAAGAAATTTAAGTTTAAAAGTTGCGAGTTAGTAAATGATTTTGCAGTTCAAATTTATGGAATACCTTTTTTAAAAAAAAGTCAATATTCTAATATTCAAAATGGAGACCATTCAGCAGGGGCCAACAAAGATTTGCATGCCATTGTTGGAGCCGGAACTGGTCTAGGCATTGCAAAAGGTATAATATCTGGAAGTAAAGTAAAAGTATTAGCTAGCGAAGGTGGACACGTTGAATACTCTCCAAAGTCAGAATTAGAATGGGAATTAAAGAATTGGCTCAAATATTCCTTAAAAGTTGAACGTATATCATGTGAAAGAATTATTAGTGGGACTGGGTTATCAAGAATTGCCGAATGGAGACTTAGCAAACCTGATGCTAAAAACCATCCTCTACGAAAATACTTAAAGGAATTGAAAATTTATGATAATTTGAGAAAAGAAATCCCTCAAAAAATTTGTAATCTTTCTAATCAGGGCGATACCCTAATGATTCAAGTGGAGAGGATCTGGTTAGATGCTTACGCCTCTTTATTGGGGGACGTTGCTCTTCAAGAATTATGTTTTGGAGGCTTATGGATTTCTGGAGGGACTGCTCCAAAACATTTCATAAACTTTAAATCAAGTTTATTTATGAAACAATTTTCAGATAAAGGAAGATTAAAAGATATTCTTAAAAATATACCTGTGAACGTAATCTTAGATGAAGAGTTTGGATTATTTAGTGCAGCCTGCAGAGCAAAAATGCTTTCACAAATAGAATAATTTACATATGTCTTCTCCTGAAGTAGGAAAAAAAATAATAGTAACAGTTCCCTCTACAACTGCTAATTTAGGTCCTGGATTCGACTGTCTTGGTGCAGCATTAGATTTATATAATGAATTTATTTTTACAAGAATAGATGGAGGAGGAGATCGATTTGATTTGATAATGGAGAGTACCGATGGTAATCATTTAAGAGGTGGCCCAGAAAATTTAGTTTTTAGGGCTGCACAGAAAGTATGGGAAAGTGCAAATATCAAACCTTTTGCCCTTGAAGCTAGAGTAAAATTAGCAGTCCCCCCTGCTCGTGGACTAGGGAGTAGTGCGACAGCAATAGTTGCAGGACTAATCGGAGCAAATGCGATTATGAACTCCCCTTTACCTAAAGAAAAACTATTAGAACTTGCAATTGATATTGAAGGTCACCCTGATAATGTAGTTCCTTCTCTTTTGGGGGGGCTTTGTTTAACTGCTAGGTCATCTTCTCAGAGATGGAGAATTATTAGATGTGACTGGCACAATTCCATTAAAGCTGTAGTGGCAATACCTGCTATACGTCTTAGTACAAGTGAAGCAAGGAGAGTAATGCCAAAGAATGTACCTATTTCAGATGCAGTAACAAATATGGGGGCACTTACTTTATTACTAAACGGCTTAAAAACAGGTAATGATGAATTAATAAAAGAGGGAATGTTTGACAAATTACATGAACCATACAGATGGAAGCTTATTAAAGGTGGATTGGAAGTTAAAGATGCCGCACTAAAAGCTGGGGCTTTAGGCTGTGCAATTAGCGGTGCTGGGCCAAGTATCTTAGCTTTGTGTAAAAAGGAAAATGGCAAAGAAGTCAGTCAAGCTATGGTAAAAGCTTGGGAAAACTCAGGGGTGGCAAGTAGAGCACCATATTTGAACGTCCAAACATCAGGTAGTCAATTTAGGGACATCTCTGGTAAGTAGTTTTACTTAGGCATTTTTAATGTTATAGTCTCAAGCTAGAACAACTTCAACTAGAATAAAAAAATTATTCATTATTCTATGAATTTAGAATCTTTTCCTTTTCTATCCTCTATTGTTTTATTACCCTTAATTGGGGCATTGATAATGCCTTTCTTAAGTTCTAAGGAAGGAGAAGATAATACACTCCCAAGAAATATATCATTAAGTTTTTTATTTATAGATTTTTTACTTATAATTGGAGTACTTTTCCAAAAATTTGATACAACAAATAGCTCACTTCAACTTGTTGAAAGATTAACTTGGCTACCTTCAATAGGTCTAGAATGGTCTCTAGGCGTGGATGGATTATCTGCACCATTAGTGGCTTTGAGTGGATTAATTACATTTTTATCAGCTGCAGCTAGTTGGAAGATAAAGAAAAAATCTAATTTATATTTTGCTCTTTTATTAGTTCAGGCATCAGCTCAAGCACTAGTTTTCCTTTCTCAAGATTTCTTATTATTTTTCTTAGCTTGGGAATTAGAGTTGGTTCCTGTTTATCTTCTGATTGCTATTTGGGGAGGCAAGAAAAAATTATATGCAGCCACAAAATTCATTCTTTATACTGCTTTAGCATCTTTACTAATACTTATAAGTGGACTTGCTCTTGCCTTGAGTGGCGATACATTTACCTTAAACCTTACTGAATTAACAAATAAACATGTAACAGGTAGTCTCGCATTATTATCTTATATAGGATTTTTAATAGGTTTTGGAGTTAAACTTCCTATCTTCCCATTACATACATGGTTACCTGATGCTCATGGGGAAGCAAATGCTCCAGTATCAATGTTACTAGCGGGCATACTTTTAAAGATGGGAGGATATGCTCTCCTAAGATTCAATGTTCAAATATTACCCGAAGTGCATCTACAACTTGCGCCTGCTTTAATTATTCTTGGAATTATCAATATAATTTATGGGGCCTTAAATGCATTTGCACAAGATAACGTAAAAAGAAGAATCGCATGTAGTTCAGTAAGTCATATGGGTTTTGTTCTTCTGGGTATTGGAGCGGTTGATGCTTTAGGAATAAGCGGAGCAATGCTTCAAATGATAAGTCATGGACTTATAGCAGCAGCAATGTTCTTTGTCACAGGCTCCTTCTATGAAAGAACAAATACTCTTTCAATTCCAAACATGGGTGGTTTAGCAAAGGTCTTGCCAATCACTTTTGCTTTTTTTCTGGCGAGCTCACTAGCGTCTCTGGCCTTACCCGGCATGAGTGGATTTATAAGCGAAATCACCGTATTCTTAGGGATTACAAGTCAAGAGGGTTTTAGCTCTCTTTTTAGATCAATCACTATTCTTATTGCAGCAATTGGTCTTGTCCTAACGCCCATATATCTCCTTTCGATGTGCAGAAGGGTATTTTTTGGACCTAGAATTCCTGCGCTTGCTACCGTAAAAGAAATGAATGGGAGAGAATTGACAATTGGATTCAGTTTATTATTCCCGACTATAGTAATAGGTTTTTGGCCAAAAATTGCCATAAATTTATATGAATCTTCAACTAACGCTCTCAGTCAACAACTAACTTTAGCTAAATTAATTGGATTCATCTCAAACATCAGTCAATTTTAATCTTCGATAAAATGGAAACTTCAATTTTTAATTACGGAGAATTACCAGAATTTAATAAATTTACTTCAGAAAGAATTAATCATGAATTTCCAAACGTAATAGATAAGATAAATCTAGATTTCAAAAAAATTGAAGAATTTTTATCTAATTACTTGAAGGAAGAGAATTTGGAATGGGACAAAGTAATTAACCCTTTAAATGAAGTTAATGAGATTCTAAGGTGGAGTTGGGGAGTTATAAGTCATCTTAATGGAGTAAAAAATTCTGAAAGCTTAAGAGAAATTTACTCAAAATTTCTACCTGAAATTATTAGTTTAAGTAATAAGTTTGGACAAAGCAAAATTATTTATAATGCTCTGGTAAAGCTTAAAGAAACAAATAATTTTGATGGGATCAAAAATAGAATTCTAGATAAAGAAATTCTCGAAATGGAACATAGAGGTATTTCATTAAAGTTAGCTAACCAGAAAGAATTCAATGCTATTTCTGAAAAGCTTGGAAAACTATCTACAAACTTCAGTAATAATGTCCTTGATGCCACTAATTCTTGGTTTTTAATCCTTAATGATAAATCTCAAATAGATGGGGTTCCAGAGAGGGTACTAGAATTAATGTCATTATCAGCTCACGAATACTTAAAAAAAGAAGGAGAAGCTGATGCAATAAATGGCCCATGGAAATTAAGTTTAGATATTCCGACTTATACCGCGTTTATGACATATGCCAATAATCGTAATCTCAGGGAAAAATTATATAAAGCTTTTGTGAGCAGAGCCTCTCATGGAGAAAAAAACAACTCTCAAATTATTCAAGAGATTCTATCTCTTAGGACTAAACAGGCTAAGCTTCTTGGCTATGAAAGTTGGGCAGAGTTAAGTCTTTCAACAAAAATGGCTAAGGAAATTAAAAATGTTGAAAAACTTCTAGAGGAGCTGAGAAAGCCTGCCTTTAAAACAGCCAAAAATGAATTAGATAGACTTAATAAGTTTTCAAAAGATAATGGATTTCCTAATTCTGAAAATCTTCAATCTTGGGATATTAGCTATTGGTCTGAGCTTCTCAGAAAGGAAAAACTTAATTTAGATCAAGAATCACTTAGGCCCTGGTTCCCTCTTAATGATGTTTTAAAAGGTCTTTTTAAACTTAGTGAAAAGCTCTTTGAAATTAAAGTAATTGAAGCCAGTAATGAAGCTCCTATTTGGAATGATGACGTTTTGTTTTTTAACATCCTAAATAAAGATGATAAAAAAATAGCTTCATTTTATCTCGACCCCTACTCACGTCCCGAGTCAAAAAGAGGAGGTGCATGGATGGACGAATGCCTTAACAAAAACAATATTGGTAGAAATACATTACCTGTTGCCTATTTAGTTTGTAATCAAACCCCACCATCCAAAGACAAGCCCAGTTTGATGAGTTTTGATGAAGTCCAAACCCTATTCCATGAATTTGGTCACGGTCTTCAACATATGCTTACCACGGTAAATCTTCCACAAGCTGCCGGGATTAACAATGTTGAATGGGATGCGGTTGAACTTCCAAGTCAATTTATGGAAAACTGGTGTTTTCACAAAAACACCTTATTAAATATTGCAAAACATTATGAAACAGGGGAGAGATTATCTGATGAGAATTTCGAAAAATTAGTAAAGAATAGAACTTTCAATTGCGGCATGGCTACTCTAAGACAGTTACATTTTGCAATTACAGATATAAGATTGCACAGCAATATTGATAGCAACCTAGGTAAGAATCCTAATGAGATCAGGAAGGAAATTGCTAAAGAAACGACAGTAATCGAGCCAATCCAAGAAGATAAATTCCTTTGCTGTTTTAGTCACATATTTGCAGGAGGTTATTCGGCTGGGTATTATTCTTATAAATGGGCTGAGGTTTTAAGTGCAGATGCTTTTTCTATGTTTGAAGAAGCAGATTTAGAAAATAATCAAAATATAAAGAAAATAGGTAGGCAATTTAAAGATACGATTTTAAGTCTTGGAGGAAGTTTATCTCCTTTAGAAGTATTCAAATTATTTAGAGGTAGAGAACCAAAAACTGATTCTTTAATAAGACATTTAGGTCTATCAACTGCTACCTAAGAAGTCTTTCTATAATCCTTTCGACAGCTTCTGGATTCCTTACTAAATTTTTATGTTTGTAGATCTTTAAAGATATTTTTTCACCCGAATTCAAATTTGCTCTCCATCCTGGGAAAACCATAAGGTCCCAATAAGTAAAGAAACTAATACAATTAATATCCTTAAGAAGATAATCATATTTAGAAAGATCTCTTAATAAAAAACTATTTATTTTCATTTCAGATATACCTCTAAAGGGATATTTAGGAACTAATTGAGAGGCAAGAGTTCCCTTATGAGGCGAGCCCACAGTTATAAATTGTCGAGTTCTTTTGTAACCATCAAATTTTTCAATCCAATACCTCCCAATTATTCCGCCCATTGAAAACCCCAAAATATCGAGATCTTTTTCCAATCCATATTTCTCTAAAATCAAATCATTCAATACATTAGTTAATTCAACAATAGATGTCATTCCATAATTATGTTTTAAACTTGGTGCTAAATATTCAATTCCTATTTCATCAAGTTTCGAAGTAATCGAAGAGAAGATATCTGAGGTATTCCAAAGACCATGAATTAATATTATTGGATTTCTCTTAAACAAAACTTTTAATTATTTTCAAAAAATCTTACAATTGAAACCTCTCCATCAAAGCCAATAATTGGAGGTTTGCATTTAGTTAGTATAATTTTAATTCGGTTAAGCTGAAATTCTTCATTAATAATCCTTAAAATTTCGTCTGAATATTTCTCAATTGTAAAGCAATATATTTTCTTAGATTGAGACTTTAATATTTCAACTACTTTTGAATAATCGACAGTTTTTTTTATATCATCATTTTGAATACAATTTTCAAAATCAGCCCATAAAAATAAATCTAAATTAAAAAGTTGACCTAATCTTCTTTCTTCTTCTAAGACTCCAACTCTTGCCCAAAGTTTAATATTCTTAATTTTTAAATATGTTTCCATTTTAAAATTATTTAAAGATCTTTATGAGTATAAATTGACCTGCCAGATGAAAAGTCATCAACAATATTTCCTTCACCTCTTAAAAAATACTTGTAAGTTACTAAACCCTCTAATCCAACTGGGCCTCTTGGGGGCAATGCCTGAGTAGAAATTCCAACTTCCGCCCCAAAACCATATCTAAAGCCATCTGCGAATCTTGTTGAGCAATTATGAAAAACTCCTGCACTATCAACCTCATTCATAAATTTGTTAGCATTCATGATATTTTTGGTAATTATTCCATCCGTATGTTTTGAACTAAATTTTTGTATGTGAGAAATTGCTTCGTCTAAATGATCAACAATTTTTATAGAAAGAATAAGATCTAAATATTCTGTTTGCCAGTCTTCATAATTAGCTTCAAAAGCGACACCTAATTCAACAGATTTTTTATCACCAATCAATTTTACATCTTTAGAGTTAAAAATTGGAATAGCCTTTTTTAAAAAGTTAAAGGAAATCTCTTTATGAATTAAAAGCGTCTCAACTGCATTACATGCTGCTGGGTACTGAATTTTACTATCTAAGGCTACTTTTATAGCCATATCAATATCTGCTTTTTCATCAATATATAAATGACAAATCCCATCAGCATGACCCAAGACAGGAATTCTTGTATTTTCCTGTATAAATTTTACGAGCGCATTACTTCCTCTGGGAATAATTAAATTTACATATTTTTCTAAATTCAACATCGCCATACTATCTTTTCTACTTGTTAATAAACAGATTGAATTTTCATCAAGATTTGATTCTTGCAAACCCTTCTTTAATGCAGATACAATCGCAAGATTAGTAAAATTTGCTTCACTACCTCCTTTAAGCATTACTCCATTACCAGATCTAATTGCTAAAGAACTTATCTGCATTACGGCATCAGGCCTAGATTCAAAAATCACTCCTAATACTCCTATTGGAACAGTTTTTCTTTCTAGAATTAATCCTTCAGAAAGTTCTTTTTTTATTTGAATTTGTCCTGTTGGATCAGATAGATGACCAACTTTTCTTACACCTTCTATACCTGAACTTAGTTTTTCATTAGATAACTTTAGTCTAGAAAGTAAGGCTTTTGAAATCCCTTTATTTTTAGCTTTTTTATAATCTTCATCATTAGCCTCTATTATTTCGTTGGAGTTTTTTTCTAAATAATCAGCCATTAAGTTCAAGGCTCTAATTCTGTCTTTATTATTAGTTTGGCTTGTTTTAATTGATGCCAGACGAAGTTGCTCAGCTTTCTCTAAAAGATCACTATCAGGGATAGGGGCTTCAAATATATCAGTCATAAATTAAATTTGATTAAATATAATGATAAATCAAAATTAGTATTCTTTAAACTTTTACTTATAGGAATTAAAATCTACGAAATAATTGAACTTGACTTTTCCAATCTCCCTCATAATCAAAAGATCCTAACAATTCTAGGTTGTAGGTTTCTTGTAAAGTTAAATCTAAAGACAAAATACCTTGAGGGGATAAATCATCCCTGTTTGGAATAGCTTGTACTGCAAAATTCACTCTATTTGAAATATCATATCCTATTTCTGCCACCCAGGCTTGTGATGATGATTCAAAGTTGGAAGAAGAATTTTGATTATTATCTATTTCTATTTTTTCGTTAGAAAAAACATTATCTATTGGCTCTTTATTTTCTATTATGGCTGGATATAAGGATAATTGAAATCTCTGACTAAATGGGTTGGATTCATTTAATGAATAGACAAATGTCCTATTTACAATATCTGCTGAATTTGCTGCTATCAAAGCTATAATTTCCAATTGACTACGACCAGGTGTACTTCTTAAATCTAGTCTTGATAGCCAGTAATTTTCAAACTCTGGATCAATTGATATTTTATTTATTACTCCATAATAGTAAGCATCTATTTTTATTTTTCTTGAATTACCAATTCCAATTGCCCCAATAGCTTCTGAATTATCATTAGCACTTAAGTCATCGGCAACATTTCCATCTTGATTATTTTGATTTATCGTTAATATTGTTTCTGGAACTCTAGTAGTCAGATCAAGGCTAACTAAAGGTTTTACTCCTAATCCAGGAACAAAAAGAATAGAATTATTATTTCTTGCTAACCTAAATGGAGTTGTGCCCGATTTAACTCTCCCTTTTTTAACAAGAATAAGTCCCCTAATTTCCAGATCAACTTCTTCGTCATCATTTTCATCTTTAAGACTTTTATTAAATTCCAAAGAAGTGGGGGTCTCTAAATAACCTAAAAATTTATTTGCATATCCAAATTTAAAATTTGGACCAATTTTTACTTTAAATTCATCGAAAGTAAGATTAAATAAATATTTAGGTTTAAAGTATGTATTTACAAATTCTGAGATCGTTATCTCTTCTTCTGGATTTATCTCTACACTCTTATTCTGAGAATACAAACGATCTTGTAAATTGTTTTTATTAATTATTTTTTTATTTATCTTCTCTATTTTATTATTATTCTTGGAGTTTTTGACATAAACGAATCCATTACTAAGATTTATATTTCCTTCCAAGGTAGGCTTTTCGAATGATCCACTTATATCAATATCAGTTTTTAATACGAAATCATTATTTTTTGAAACTAGATTATATTTTGTTGATTTAAATTTAAGTATTTTTTTCTCAGAAATTTTTTCTTCATATATTGGAAGTGTCCCTTTTATACTGATATTCTCTTCTTTGTTTTCCCCAAAAGCTTTAAATTCTTTGACAACTTTAACTTGATCACCATCATCAATTTTTATTTCAGTATTTATATTTTTAAAGTTATTATTAAAAATTTCTATTTCTGCATCCTTAATTATTAAATCGCCTTCATATATTGGTTTGTTTAATTTAGTAATGGGACCTTTTATTCCTAAATCTAGTTCAAATTCTCCTTTTTTAAAATTAATGTTATCACCATAAAAAACATCAATTAATTTTAAGAGTTCATTTTTACCATATAAGTCTAAAGAAAGTATTCCATTCTTATTGCGAGGTAAATCACCAGATAATTCTATTGGATTATTTTTTTCATCAAAGAATATTGAAAAATTAAAATTAAAACGATCTTTCCCTAAGATGTTATATCCTATTTCGCCTTTTTCTAAGTCAAGCTCATAATCATTAATTGAAGTATTTTTAGAAAATAGTCTAGATTCAAATTCTTTTTTTTCTCCCTCCTTTAGATCATAAATCAAAGCTAAATCGACACTACCCTTAAAATCTTTTGAATCTTCCAAAAATATATTTATGGTTTTTAAAGGAATTTGATTGATTAATAAATTTCCTTTCCCTTCAAATAAACCACCATTTAATTTTAAAGAGAAGTATTCTTTTTTATTTTGAGGGATATTATTAGTTTTTAAATCAATAAAACCATCAATTTCAGATGCAATTTTATAGTTAGATTTCTTATTTCCTGAGATCTTTAAATTTCCGCTATATCTGCTTTCAAACTCATTAAAGTATTTCTCAAAGCGAGGATTAGATTCTAATTTACTTCTGTTTTTCTTATAAACTTCTATAGCATTTATTTGTTCTAAATAATTTTGAAATTTTGGAGTCTCTAAAAATTTTAAGGTACCTGATTTACCTTTAGCTTCTATATTATTACTTTTAAATTTGAAAGTATTTAATGCATTTAATATAGACCATTTAGTACTAACATTATCAAAATAAGCATCTAATTTTTCATCTAAATCAGATTTATATGAAATCTTTATTATTCCGCCATCATCTGGAATTATGTAAGAAAATACATCGAATTGACTATCATTTATTACGAAGTCAATATTAGTTTTCTTAAGTTCTAAATCCCTAAATTTACCTTTAATCAATTCAATATTACCATTATTCATAGAGAGATCAGTAGATAAGGTTCCAGTTCCATTTACAGTCCCGCTTATTCGATCAAATTTACTTTTATTTGTTGATAATTCAAGCTCATTAAGAGGTAAATTTTTTGCCTCCCAAGAATAATTATTTTTATTATTAACAATATTTAAAGTTCCTTTATTACCACTTCCTATCCTAGTTAAAATTAAATCTTTTAATTTAATATTTGAATCAAATTTCAATGAAAGAAAAGATGGGATTGGAGCACTTTTAAATCGAACATTATCAATATCTATTTGATATTCATTATTTTTATTTTTGACATCCCCTGCCCATGTTTCTCTAAATCTTATCCCATTATAAGTTGGTTTATTTACTTTAAAATTTATATTTAAATCAGGGTTGAAAATATTTCCTTTTAAATCACCCTTAGCTGTAATAGTTCCTTGTATTCCATTTTTTTGAAAAATATTTAAATTTGCTAGTTCGGTACTTGTTAGTTTAAATTTTGAATCTATTTTTCCAAAATAAAATCTACCTTTATTATCAAACCAATAGGGCATATTAGCTGATAGCTCTAAGTTAGACTTTGGATTAGCTTCAAATCGAATAATTCCATCTAAGGATGTATTATTTATTTTTTGATTTAAAGGAATATTAAAACTTAAATCTGAAAGTAAGGAACCATAATTAAGATTATTAGTTTTTACTAGTAAATTATTATTTTTACAAAAAAACTTTATAGAATCAATTTTAAAATTTTCTTCAAAATTTGTTGTTTTTAGGTTTAATTTATTTATAAATAGGCCTCCTTTACAGTATGAACTGGTAGATGATCTATAGAATTTAAAATTGGATTTAAATTTTCCATCCTCTAAAGCTAATTTTCTATTTAAAGTATTAATATTAAAATTTTTTAAATTTATCCCTCTCGAAAGTACTTGGAAACTAAATTTGTCTTGGTTTAGCTTTTTATTTAATTTCAATTTAAGATTATCTTTACCGTTAAATTTTGCGTTTAGATAACCAATAATTTGTCCTGGTTTTGAACTATATCTAAACTTACCTTTGATTTTACTTTCAAGATCAAGATCATTAATTCTTAAATTAGAAAATTCTTTTATATGAAAATTCAAATCATATTTTACTTTTTCACTACTCAACTGATTTTTTATTAGAGATTGTTCTCTTTTAAGAAAGCCTTTATTTATGTTAATACTTACTTTTTTAGGAGTAATATTAATAATCCATTTTTGATTTAAAAATGATCTAATTGGCATTATTCCAACATAAACTCTCTTGGCTTCAATGTTGGAATTTATATTTTCATTCTCAAAAATTTTTGAATTAGATATTCCAAAACCAAAACCTCTTAATCCCTTATAGTCCCCTAACTCAATATTTTTATCAAGAACATTTCCTATAGAATCCTCTAAACCTGATTTCCTATTTTTATATATCTCCTCAATTTTTTTATCTACTGTATCTACACCTAAATACCCTAAAGATAAAAATGTTAATACAGCAAGAATCTTTTTATTAAATTTTAGAGATCTAATATTTTTCAATTTAGAATCCCAAAATAGAGTAGGCTTACAAAATATAAGAAATAAATTAGGTCAAAGCTAGTAAATGTCTTTTTTTGAACTATTAGATAATACACCATTGATATTTGGATTATTGGGAATATTCCTTTTTCTAGTAACTTTAATATCATTCATTTTTAATTTTAAGTTTAAATTTCGAATAACTGGAGCAACAATTTTTTCATTATTACTATCTTTAAGTAGTTGGGCATTTATTCAGAGTTATAGTCAAAACATTAAAGTTGAAGGAGCAAGATATCTTCCAATTGTTTATGATAATGGTTTTGATTTGATCATTGCAAAAGCTAATAATGATTTCCCCTTAGAGGCAATTGAACCAACTCTTAAACAATTATCCGAAAATCTTAAAAAAGGTAGCAGGTCAGGGTCAAAAGTAAAAATAAAAATTAGAACACTTGAAAAAATATCTAAAGACATTAGCAAGCCAATTATACTTGGTGAAACTGAGAAAACCATTGATTTTAATTAAACCTAAGAAATGAAGAATAATACCTTATTAGATTTTTTACCATCAAATTTCAGACATGAGAAGTTATTCCTAATGAAAAATAATCTCGATGATTTAACTAAATTGAGTTATTTAAAAGACTCTGAATTAAACAAAATTTTAAAATGTTCTCCATTGTGCACTTTGAACAACTTAAAGAAAATAAGAGCAATATCTATTTTTAATACTTCTATAAAAATATCTCCGCATGAAGCTTACTTACTTTTGCACTGCGGTATAGGTTCAGTTAAATCTCTTGCGAAATTACATCCATATGAACTTAACGAAAGGATTGGGAGATTAGAACGAAGACTAGGAACAAAAACACAAACAAAAATCACTTTAAGCTTGTTAAAAAGTTGGATTAATAGAGCTAAAGAAAACCTTAAAAGTTATTAACCTTGGTTAATAAAAATTTTTAATGTAGAATTAAAAAAATACCAGGTAAATGAAAAAATATTATTTTTTATTTTTATTTTTATCAACTATAAATATTACATCGATATTAGGTGAGCAAAATCTTTTACAGAGAGTTAAGAATAATCCTAATGAAGCGATCAAATTATGTAGAAGATTTAGAGACTTTAATTCAAAAAATATTTCCGCTAATGATGACCTTGCAATTAAAGAAGTTATGAAGAAAAAAGGTTTTGATCAATTAAATGCAGAAATATATTCCGTATATGTAATTGGTATTCATTGTCCTGATGTTTTTTAAAACTTAAATGCAGGAAATAAAATATTTTGACAAGACATTAATATTAAAAGATGGTGTAGAACTTGTATCCAGAATATGGATCCCTGAAGATAAAGGACCTTGGCCTACTTTACTAATGAGGCAACCATATGGAAGAGAAATAGCTTCAACCATTACTTACTCTCATCCTGAGTGGTGGGCTTCTAAAGGTTATATGGTAGTAATTCAAGATGTAAGAGGTCAAGGATCATCAGGAGGAATATTTAAGGGCTTCTCTCAAGAAGCAATTGACACATCCGAAACACACGAATGGGTAAGATCTTTAAAAGAGTGTAATGGGAAACTTGGCTTATATGGCTTTTCATACCAAGGATTTACTCAACTTACAGGAACAAAAGATTCAAAACCTCCTGATTGTTTATCTCCTGCGATGACAGGGATAGATATTAAAAATCATTGGAGCTCAGATGCAGGAGCTTTTTGGTGGAATAACAATATTGCCTGGGGATTACAAATAGCCGCCTTAAAAATGAGAAGGGAAAAAAATTCTTTAGGTTGGGAAGAAATAAGATCAGCTCTAGAAAATAAAAGTTATTTAAGAAAAGGTTATGATCTTTTAAAAAAATATGATCCTAGTAATTTTGTGATTGAATGGCTTGAAAATCTACAAAATAATTATGATTTTTTTGAAATTAAACCAATAATATCCTGGCTAAAAAAGCCGATGCTAATTATAGGTGGACTTTGGGACCCTCACTTAAAAGGCGCATTAGACCTTTATCAAAAATCAAAAGCTGCAGGAGGTAATCCTGAAATAATTATTGGAGATGCTACTCATCTAAATTGGTGGGAGGGATCACAACAAAACTTGTTAGATTTTTTTGATAAGCACCTAAAAATTGACAAAGTAGTTAATGAAGGAAATTCTTATAAAATTGGGAAAATTTGGAATATTTCATTAAATAAATGGGATTTATTTGAAGAGAATAAAATTCCTGAATACAATTTTGGCCTTGAAAGTAATGGAACAGCAAATTTCGAAATTAGTGATGGGAGCCTTCTAGTAAATTCAAAAGGGTCAGGATGGTTTTCAATAGTTCATGATCCATGGAGACCATTTAAAGGCGAAGGGGGGCATTTAGGACCAAATCCTGGAATATTTAACAGATATATTATTGATAAAAGATTAGATGTAGGTGTTTTTCAAACTAATTTATTCCAGGAAGATCTTCATATTTCAGGAATTCCCATACTTAAAACATCTGTGAAGAGTGACCAGACAAGCTTTGACATATGTCTTGCTTTGTCTCTAGTTAATGAAGATAATAAAACCGTTAATCAATTTACAACTGGATTTTTAAGAGTAAAAAACTCAAAAAAGAATGAAGAATGTAAGTGCAATATTGCCATGCATCCTACTAACATTACGCTTCTCAAAGGAACAAAACTTAGATTGTCAATATCGGCTGCTGCATACCCATCAATAGGCGTTAATTCAGGATTTGGAGATGATATGCTTGGAGCTCCTACTATTAAACACAAAATCATAACTTTAAGTTTTGAACTTAGTAAAACATTTATAAATATGACTCCATTTTTCAATTAATTTATTTTATTTGGTTGATAATTTGATAAACTTATTTCTTAATAACTACCAGTCATGAAAGAAACTATTCAAGCAGACTGGATTAAATCAGAAGCTTTCAACCTCGAAAATTGTTGCAATGATAATCCATTAAATATTTTAGGTCCTCATTTCATGAATGGGCAGTGGATTACAAGAATATGGATGCCAGATGCAGATAAAGTAAATATAACTTTTAAAGATAAAACTTATAAATCAACCACTCCAAATCATAAATGGCTGTTTGAAGTAACACTTGCTGAAGATCCCAAAAATAATTATCAAATAAACGTATTAAGAGGAGGTGTCTCCCATTCACAGCAAGATCCATGGGCTTATAAAGATGAATGGATGGGTGAGGTCGATAGACACCTTTTTGCTGAAGGTAATCACCATCATATTTGGAAAAAAATGGGGGCTCACATCCTTGAAGATGCAAATCAAAAAGGTGTGATGTTTTGTCTTTGGGCTCCAAATGCAAAATCAATCTCAATAATTGGAGATATAAATTCTTGGGACGGTAGACATCATCCTATGCAAAAAAGGCTTGGTGGTATTTGGGAATTATTTATGCCAATAATGAAAGAAGGAGATGTCTACAAATATGAGATAAGAACACAACAAGGACATATTTATGAAAAAGCTGATCCATATGGTTTCCTTCATGAAATCAGACCTCAAAATGGTTCAATAATTTCTAAATTGAACAATTTCAATTGGAAAGATAATTCTTGGATATCTAATAGAGATTCATCTAGCCAAATTAATAAACCCATTTCTGTTTATGAAATGCATCTAGGAAGTTGGATGCATGATTCAATAGAAAATAAATATATAGAAAAAGATGGACAAAAAAGAGTTCCAGTTCCTGCAGCAGATTTAAAACCAGGTACAAGATTTTTAACTTATCCAGAGTTAACTGAAAAGCTTATCCCATATGTAAAAGAGAGAGGATTTACTCATATCGAATTAATGCCTATTTCAGAGCATCCTTTTGATGGTTCTTGGGGATATCAAGTCACAGGTTGGTATGCTCCAACAAGTAGATATGGCACGCCAAATGAATTCAAAGAATTTGTAAATAGTTGTCATGCAGAAGGGATAGGCGTAATTCTCGATTGGGTTCCTGGTCATTTCCCAAAAGATAAGCATGGTTTAGCCTTCTTTGATGGTTGCCATCTTTATGAGCATGGTGATCCTCGGATAGGAGAACATAAAGAATGGGGAACTTTAATTTTTAACTACAGTAGAAATGAAGTAAGGAATTTTCTAGTAGCAAATCTTGTTTATTGGTTTGAGGAGTTCCATATAGATGGGATAAGGGTAGATGCTGTAGCTTCAATGTTATACAGAGACTATTTACGACCAGATGGAGAATGGATTCCTAATGAAAATGGTGGGAATGAAAATTTAGAAGCTGTTAAATTTCTTCAGCAAGCAAATCATGTGCTTTTTCAACATTTCCCAGGTGCTCTATCTATTGCTGAAGAATCCACAACTTGGCCAATGGTCACAGAGCCAACAAATGTAGGTGGACTAGGTTTCAATTTAAAGTGGAATATGGGTTGGATGCATGATATGCTCGACTACTTTGAAATAGACCCTTGGTTTAGACAATTCCATCAAAACAGTGTGACCTTTTCAATAACCTATAACTACACTGAGAATTTTATGCTTGCCCTCAGCCATGATGAAGTTGTTCATGGGAAAAGCCATCTTTTGCATAAAATGCCTGGAGATGATTGGAAAAAATTTGCGAACACAAGAGCTTTATTAACTTATATGTGGACACATCCTGGTAAAAAAACAATTTTTATGGGAATGGAATTTGGACAGAGACAAGAATGGAATGTTTGGGATGATCTTCAATGGGAACTCTTAGAATTTGAACCTCACAAGGGTATTAGGAACTTGGTTGATGACTTAAATAAACTTTACAAAAATGAACCTTCTCTATGGAAAAATGATTTTGATCCTTCTGGATTCCAATGGATAGATTGCGATGACACCTCTAATTCAGTAATTAGTTTTATGAGAAGAGAAAATGACAGTAGTGATTGGCTTGTAATTGTTGCGAACTTTACGCCGAATTTTCATGGATCATATAAAATTGGCGTCCCTTTAGAAGGATTTTATAAAGAGATTTTTAATTCAGATGGCTCTAGATATGGAGGAAGTAATAAAGGTAACATGGGCGGTAAAGAAACTT
>QCUB01000017.1 GCA_003210895.1 Prochlorococcus sp. AG-676-M04 | reverse complement strand
CCTCTGTACTTTTACAGCACAAAATGAGTTATCTTTTATTTTTGCTTTATAAACTATTCCTAAACTTGCTGAAGCAATAGGTTCATCTGGAAATTCATCAAATAATTGACTAACAGGAGCTCCAAGTTCCTCCTCAATTATTTTTAGTGCAATTTGATGTTTAAAAGGAGGAAGATTATCCTGTAAATTAGTTAGTTCTGTTAACCAATCTTGTCTTACAAGATCTGGTCTCGTTGAGAGTGCTTGACCTAATTTAATAAAACATGGACCCAAATTTGTTATGACATCAAAAAGATATCTTGAAAGATTTTTCTGTACATTTTCACTTTTACTGTTACCTTGAAAAAGTATTCTTACTAAAAGAAAGATTAACGTTAAAAGTATATATAAAACTCTTGGTAACAATATCCATGGCCTCAAAAGCAACCAAACCATATCTTCTTTTGGTAAATATTTTGAATAAGGGATTGTCATTAAAATTTAAAAATATTAAAGAAGTATTTCTTTTATTACATTCTATATGTGTCAATAATACTTTATGAGTATTTCTTCTTTTCTGACTAAAAAGTTTTTAAAGTCACTTTTTTTTCCAGCCCATAACAGAGGTAAAGCTTTACCAAAAGGCTTGATAAGATTATTAAAAAAACAACCAGGTATTTGGGATTTGCCAGAACTCCCTGAAATAGGTTCTCCATTATCTAATTCTGGATTAATACATGATGCGCAAATTTCAATTTCAAAAAAAGTTAATACAAAACAATGTTTTTTTGGAGTAAACGGAGCATCAGGCTTAATTCAATCAGGAATAATTGCTATGGCTAATCCTGGCGAGTATATTCTTATGCCGAGGAATGTTCATATTAGTGTTATTAAAGCTTGTGCTTTGCAGAATATTATTCCAATATTCTTTGACTTAGAGTTTTCTATAGAAACTGGACACTACAAGCCAATCACTAAAATTTGGTTTACAAAAGTTTTCAATAATATAGATTTTAAAAAGAAGAAAATTGTGGGAGTAATATTAGTAAGTCCATACTATCAAGGTTATGTAACAGAGCTTGAACCTTTAATTAAAATTTGTCATCAACATGATCTACCTGTTTTAGTTGATGAAGCTCACGGTTCGTATTTTCTTTTTTGTGAAAATTTGAATTTACCCAAATCAGCCCTTAGATCAAAAGCGGATTTAGTAGTACATTCATTACATAAGTCACTTAATGGATTAACTCAAACAGCAGTACTTTGGCATAATGGAAATTTAATAGAAAAAAATAACTTAATTAAAAGCATAAATTTATTGCAGACTACTAGTCCAAATGCACTTTTGCTTTCTTCTTGCGAAGAGTCCTTGAAAGAATGGCTTAACAAAGATAATCTTTACAAATACAAAAAAAGAATTTCAGAAGCAAAATCAATCTTCAAAGAACTAATAAATAAAAATATCCCTCTTGTTGAAACTCAAGACCCTTTAAAATTAATACTCAATACATCTCGAGTTGGAATTGATGGTTTTACTGCTGATAAATTTTTTTATAAAAATGGGTTAATTGCTGAACTTCCTGAAATGATGACACTTACTTTTTGTCTAGGATTTTCAAAGCAAAAGGATTTTATTTTTTTATTTCAAAAATTATGGGAAAAGTTACTAATTCAAACTAATAAATCATTTATTTTAAAACCAATAAAACCACCTTTTAGATTAGTTCAATCACCCAAGATGCCAATTGGAATTGCTTGGAGAAGTAAGACTTATAGTATTCCTCTTGCTGAATCCATAGGAAAAATTTCTGGAGATATTATTTGTCCTTATCCTCCAGGAATACCTCTAATAGTACCTGGCGAAAAAATAGACAAAGAAAGGATCGATTGGATAGAAACTCAAAGTTTGTATAACCAAGATCTGTTAAATTCTTATATAAGAGTCTTATATACATAGAAATAAATATGAGAGTGCAAAGTGGCTTACTTATTGGATTATTTGGGTTGGTTGTTGTTTTATTAGGCGGATGGTATTTCACAATAGCAATTGCATTACTTACCTATATTGCACTACTTGAATTTTTTAGAATGGCAGAATTCACTGGAATCAAACCCGCTACTAAAACTACATTATTTTCATGTTTCACAATTATAATTTCTACATATCTAGAAGCCATTGGAATCATTGACAGAGAAATATACAACTCGATATTACCTATATGCTCAGTAGGAATCTGTACGTGGTTATTGCTCCAGCCAAAATCAGGCACTATTGCAGATATTGCAGCTTCAATTTTTGGATTATTTTATTTAGGTTTTTTACCTAGTTACTGGATTAAATTAAGATCATTTCAATCAACTATAAGTAATTCTTCTGATGGATTATTATCCTTAGAAAACTTCTCAAATGATACCGGTCTCTACTTAACATTAATTTCTTGTTTATTAATTGTTGCGAGTGATATTGGCTCTTATTTTATTGGTAAATCAATTGGGAAAAGGGCCCTATCTCCCATATCTCCAAGTAAAACAATAGAAGGTTTAATTGGAGGAATAATATGCTCAATATCACTAGCAACTTTTTTTGCGTTTTTACTTAATTGGCATAATCCAATTTTAATTGGCATTTCATATGGAATATTAGTTTCTCTTATGGCATTAGTAGGTGATTTAATTGAATCAATGATGAAAAGAGATGCCAAAATTAAGGATTCTGGAACTTTTTTACCTGGGCATGGTGGCATTCTTGATAGAATTGATAGTTATATTTTTACACCTTCAGTTATCTATTACATTATTATAATTTTGAAATATTTTAGTTAGTTATAAATATTACTATTGATGATAAATCTATATTTATTAATTAATTTTTATATGAAAACTATTGAATTTAATATTTTTATTAATCAAAAAAAATAATCGTAAATAATCTTGCCTGATAATGATGGCAAATCTACATGTGGTAAGTGACCACAATTTTTCAACCCAATAAAATTTAATTGATCAATTTGTTTTATTTTATTAATCTCATTTTTTCCAAGAATTCGATCATTTTCCCCACAAATAGTTTTAATTGAAATATTGTTCATAAATTTATATGTCCCTGCAAATCCTCCACTTTTAGCAAAAGAAGCTAATGAATTTCTCCAACCAGGACATCCTAAATGAATTGAGGCAATTTGCTCTTCCATAAAACCAACACTTTTCTCTGGATAAGCAAAAGCTTGCCTACAAAGACTCTTTCTCACTTGAGGTAATCCTAAGAAGGTAGCCCCAATTTGGTTAAGTGGGAAAGGAATAATTTTAGATTCTCCAAATAACCCAGCAGGAGATAAGAGAATTATCTTATCAATGAGATCTGGAATTTCCTTAGCTAAGTTTATCGCTACAGAACCTCCCATAGAAGCACCTACAATCATTAACTTATTTTTTAAATTTAAAGTATTAATAATATCTTGAAGATTAGAAATTATTTTACTAGGATTATATTGATTAGAGGCAATCCTGGGAGTAAATCCAAATCCCAATAAATCAGGAATTATTAATTGAAATTTTTTTTTTAAAAATGGGTATATTCTCCTAAATTCAAGGAAACTACTATCAAATCCATGCAAAAAAAGAATAGGTTGACCAGTCCCTCCCATAACGACAGGAAATTTAGAGGAATTCCATTTTTCGCTTAGTCTTATCCATTTAACATCTTTAGAGATATTGAATCCTAAAGGATCTTGAAGAGAATTCTTAACTTTTTCGAAGTAATCAATATTCAGTTTATTGAAATCACTATAAAAATTCTTATTCAAACTATTTATTATATTTTAATTTTTTGTTTTTCAAAATTTGTGATAATTTCAATTATATCTTGTTGATTAATTTCAAAAGGTAAATAATGAATCTCAGATTTATCCCTGCATGTAAACTCAGCAATTTTTTGTAAATTGTTATTTTCAAAAACATTTATTCCTAATTCAGCAATAGTAGTTGGGAGATTTAATTTTTTCATTAATCCCAATAGCTGATTAATAGATTGATTGGCTAATTTATTGTTATTTTTAGTTTCTTCTAATCTCAATTGTAGTAATATTCCAACTCCAACAATTTCGCCATGTAAAGGCTTCTGAGTAGAAAATATCTGTGTAAGACCATTATGAATAGCATGAGCTGCCGCTGTTCTACACTTTTCCCCACCAATTCCTCCAATCAATCCAGCAGTAAGTGCACATCCTTCAACTACATTGCACCAAGAAACATTTTGAACAGCTTGACTCTGATAAGCTCTCTCTCCATCAATAAGTAATTGATCTCGTAATACTCTTGATATTTGAATAGCTTGTTGAACAAGTCCATCTTCTACTTTTGAACTAGTTAAAGAAGATTCATACCATTTGGCCAAAGCATCAGCTATTCCGCTAGCAAGTGTCCTATTTGGAGCTGTTTCAATAAATGAATGATCTAGCACCAAAATATTAGGGCAAGATTTTAACTCAATATCCCTAATGAACTGACCATTTATTGAATAAATATTTGATAATGCAGTCCACCCTGCACAAGTAGAGGCACTTAAAGGAATAGTAATAACTGGAATTGAAAGAGAATCTGCTAAATATTTTCCTGCATCTAAAACTTTACCTCCACCTGTAGCAATAATAGAATCACAATTATTACTTAGTATGATCTTTCTTAACCTTTCAAGATCTTCATAACAACAATCGAATTGTAGGTTTGATACATGTATATAAAAATCTTCATTACGCAAATCTTTATAGATTTGTTGCCTAATTTTATTAGTTGCTAAACTTCTTCCTAAAAGCAATGGGCGCTTAGTAAGTTCTTTAATTTGTGGTAAAGCTTTTACCCAAGCACCTTTTCCCCTAAATATTTTTTCTGGAGAGATTAATTGCATAAACCATTAAGAGGTCAAAAATTAGCCCCTGCCAATTCTTGAGGAGACTCTTCAGAGGAAATATTTACTGTTACTTTCTTATTCTCGTCAATATCAACTAAAGCTTTGTCTCCATCTTTTATTCTTCCAGATAGAACTTCTTCAGCCAAACTATCCTCTAATAAGCGCATAACTGCTCTTCTTAATGGCCTTGCTCCATATGAAGGATTGTACCCTTCTTCTACAAGTCTTTCTTTAAATGCATCAGTAACATCCAATTTTATACCCTTATCATTTAAACGAGAAAAAACTTCTTTTAGCATTATTTCTGCAATATCTTTGACTTCATTCTTGGTTAATTGTCTAAATACGATAATTTCATCAAGTCTGTTTAAAAATTCAGGTCTGAAGTATTGTTTTAATTCCTCATTTACAAGAGATTTTATCCTGTTATATTGGCTATCTTCAGCAGAATCTCCTGAAAATTCAAAACCTAAACCACCACCACCTTTTTCAATCACTTTAGAGCCGATATTAGAAGTCATTATTAAAAGTGTATTTTTAAAATCAACTGTTCTACCTTTTGAGTCTGTTAATCTTCCGTCTTCAAGAAGTTGTAACAAAAGATTGAATACATCTGGATGAGCTTTCTCTACTTCATCGAATAAAACAACTGTATAGGGTCTTCTTCTTACAGCTTCTGTTAGTTGACCCCCTTCATTAAATCCAACATAACCAGGAGGGGAACCAATTAATTTACTAACAGTATGTCTTTCCATAAATTCAGACATATCTAATCGAATCATTGCTTCTTCACTACCAAAGAAATATGAAGCTAAAGATTTAGTTAATTCTGTTTTCCCGACGCCAGTTGGACCTGAAAATATAAAACTTGCAATTGGTCTATTTGGATTTTTTAAACCAACTCTAGCTCTTCTAATAGCTTTTGATACTGCTTTTACAGCCTCATCTTGTCCTATTAACCTTTGATGTAAAGTATCCTCCATATTAAGAAGTTTGACTGACTCAGTTTCAGTTAATTTCTGAACAGGTACTCCTGTCCATGAAGCAACTATATGAGCTACATCCTCTTCGCTGACAAGAGGATTTTGCATTATATTTACATTATTTTCTGAATTTTCTGTGGTTTTAATTGAGTCATTTTTATCCGTACTTTCCTTTTTGTTTTCTAAAAGCTCTTTTATTTTTGCAGACAATTCAATTTCTTTTTCTCTTAGCTGGCCAGCTTGATTGAAATTTTGATCTCTTACTGATTCCTCTTTTTGTTTTTGGACTTGTCTTAATTCTTTATCTATTTGTTTAGCTTCAGGAGGAAGTTTAGAATTAATTAACCTTACTCTACTTCCAGCCTCATCTATAAGATCTATAGCTTTATCTGGTAAAAACCTATCAGAAATATAGCGATCACCTAAGTGAGCTGCAGCTTCTAAAGCTTCATCTGTAATTTTTAAACGGTGATGTTGCTCGTAACGTTCCCTTAGGCCCTTTAAAATTTCAATTGTATCTTCAATAGATGGTTCTCCAACCATTACCGGTTGAAATCTTCTCTCTAAAGCAGCATCTCTTTCTATATGCTTTCTATATTCATCAAGAGTTGTAGCTCCTATACATTGGAGCTCCCCTCGAGCTAACGCTGGCTTTAATATGTTTGCTGCATCAATAGCTCCTTCAGCAGCTCCTGCTCCAATTAAAGTATGAACTTCATCAATAACTAATATAACGTTTCCAGCAGATTTAATTTCTTCCATTATTTTCTTTAGTCTTTCTTCGAATTCACCTCTATACTTTGTTCCTGCAACAAGTAGACCAATATCAAGTGTTAAGACCCTTTTATCTTCAAGGATATCAGGAATTTCTCCAAGTTGAATTCTTTGAGCAAGACCTTCTGCTATAGCAGTTTTTCCTACTCCAGGCTCACCTATAAGGACAGGATTATTTTTAGTTCTTCTACCTAAAATTTGAACAACTCTATCTATTTCTGAATGGCGACCAACAACTGGGTCAAGTTTTGATTCACTAGCAAGTTTGGTTAAATTAGTACCAAATTCATCGAGAGTAGCTGTCTTTAAATTCCCTTTACTTGAGTTTCCACCTGAACCAACCTCTGCAGTCTCTCCAAGCATCCTTATTACTTGGGTCCTGACTTTTGTTAAATCTATTCCAAGGTTTTCTAATACTCTTGCCGCAACTCCTTCTCCTTCCCTGATTAAACCTAATAGCAAATGTTCAGTACCTATATAATTATGACCTAATTGACGGGCCTCTTCTAAGGATAATTCTAAAACTCTTTTTGCTCTTGGGGTAAAGGGAATTTCTACCGCTACGAAACCTGATCCTCTACCAATTATTTTCTCAACTTCAATTCTAGAATCTTTTAAATTGACTCCAAGTGATTTGAGTACCTTTGCAGCCACGCCTGTTCCTTCACCTATTAAGCCTAACAAAATTTGCTCTGTTCCAACAAAATTATGTCCAAGCCTTCTAGCTTCCTCTTGAGCAAGCATGATGACTTTTATAGCTTTTTCTGTAAATCTTTCGAACATTAAAGGTTTGAGTTCTTTCTATTAACCTACCAGGATTAAGACAATTTTGTGTTCAGAGTGAGCTTTTGTGAATACCCAAAAATATATTTTAGTCGATATAAATTTACCTTATTGATGATATAGCTGCTTTTTAAAGTGATTTCAAGGATTCTGGTTATCCGCACAAAACAAAAATTAATAATTATTTTATGAATTTTTTTTCTTTTAAAACAGCATCAGAGCCATCTTTATAATAGTTTTTTCTTCTTCTTACAGTCAAAAAATTAAATTTGATATAAAAAACCTCAGCAATTGAATTTGTTTCTGAAACTTCTAACAGTAATCTTTTTATACCTAAACTTTCACATTGTTTTATTAGATAACTCATTAAATAACTACCATAACCTTTGCGACGAAATTTTTGTTTGATTGAAAAATAATTTATTTGAGCTTCATCAATTATTATTTGCACTACATTGATTCCAATTATTTCCTTTCTTAGTAATATCGCAAATACTTTAACTCCTGGCTTATTAAACTCATCTTCCCATTGTTTTCTAGTCCATAAACAAATTGTATTTGAATCTAATTCAAAACATAATTCAAATTCAAAGGGTTCTAATACTTTAATTGAGATCATTTATTTAATTATTATCTCTAAAATTATTTTATAATTTTAATATTTAATATATGTTCTGAAAGTTGTAGAATATATACATAAGAAATTCCTTCCTATGAAAGAAAAAATCTCATTCTTAAAAAATAAAATAGATTTAAATAGTCCAAACAAAAATATTGTTCCTGTCACTACTTCTATAAACAATAATGGTAATTTATGCATAGGTGAATGCTCTATTGATGATTTAGTAAGAAAATACGATTCCCCTCTTTATATTTTAGATGAGATCACATTAAGAAACTCCTGTAGAGCTTACAAAAAAGCATTAAAACAATATTATCCAGGACAATCACTTCCAATATATGCATCCAAGGCAAATAGTTCCATATTTATGAGTAATTTAATTTCCTCAGAAGGTTTTGGTCTAGATGCAGTTTCAGAAGGAGAATTATTGACCGCTTTAAAAGGTGGAGTTCCAAATGAAAAAATTGTTTTTCATGGAAATAATAAATCTGATAAGGAAATTGAATTTGCGATAGAAAATAAGATCAAAGTTATTGTAGATAATGATCATGACCTTAAAAGATTGGAAGAGATATCTGACTCTTTTAATTACGATATAGAAATAATGATTAGATTCACACCTGGAATAGAATGCCATACTCATGAATACATCAGAACAGGCTCATTTGATAGTAAATTTGGTTTTGGAATTGAATCTTTAAATAATCTTTTCGAAGTTATAAGTAAAACTAAGTACCTAAAATTAATAGGATTACACGCTCACATAGGTTCCCAGATATTTGAATTAGACCCTCATAAAGACCTTGGAGAAATTATGGTAAATGTTATTTTACAAGCTAAAATTTTTGGTCACAACATAAAAGAACTAAATGTTGGGGGTGGCTTAGGAATTAAATATACCCAAGAAGATGACCCTCCTTCAATTGATGAATGGATCAAAACAGTATCACTATCTGTTGTACAAGCTTGTAAAAAACACAAATTAGATTTACCAATACTTATGTGTGAACCTGGGAGATCTATAGTTTCAACAGCCGGAGTAACTATTTACAAAATCGGGGCATTTAAAGAAGTTCCAGGGATAAGGACATACTTATCGGTAGATGGCGGAATGAGTGACAACCCCAGGCCAATTACATATCAGTCAAATTATTCTGCTTGTTTAGTAAACAATCCGTTAAATAGTAATTCCAAAAATAAATATACAGTAGCAGGAAAGCATTGTGAATCTGGAGATGTTTTATTTAAGGAACTTGAACTTAGTAATTGCAAAACAGGAGATTTGATATGTGTATTTGGAACAGGCGCATATAATAATTCTATGAGTTCTAATTACAATAGGATTCCAAAACCTGCTGCTATTTTAGTAGCTAATGGAGAAGCGGAGATTATTCAGAGAAGAGAAAGTCCTCTCGATCTTCTTAAATATGACGTCTTACCTGATCGCTTTATCAAGCAAAGTTAGGTACATTTAAAATAATTTAGATTTTAATGTGAATTTTTGGGGGTTTATAAACTTAAAGCTTTTATTAGATGTACTATTCGCTATTGGATTTGGACTTTTATTATTTTCAAGAGTTAAAGAACAGCGAACGCTATGGCTTTTAAGAGGATATTTATTCTTAGTTTCTTTCGCTTGGTTTATTCAAAGATATGCTTATCTTCCTTTAACATCAAAATTAATTGATGCAGTAGTACTTGCCTGTTCTCTATCTTTAGCCATCCTATGGCAGGGGGAGCTTAGACGATTAATGGAATTATTAGGCACTGGAAGGTTAGCTGTATTGTTAGGCAATCCACCTAAAGAGTTTAGAGCCTCATCCTCGACAGTTAACCAATTGGTTGATGCCTCAGGAAAGTTATCACAAAATAGAAAAGGAGCTTTAATAGTTGTAGATTTAGGAAGTGATTTAAGACCAGAAGATTTTTTGTATTCAGGTATAAATATTGAAGCACAATTATCTACAGATCTATTAATAAATTTATTTGCAACGGACACCCCTTTGCATGATGGGGCTGTTTTAATAAAAGGGAATAAAATAATTTCGGCAGGAGTAATACTACCTCTATCAAGGCAAGGTATTAGTAGATATGGTACGAGACATCTTGCCGCATTGGGCATTACAGAAAGATTTGACAGATGTATTTGTATTGTTGTCTCTGAAGAAACAGGTACTTTATCATTAGCTAATCAAGGAAAACTTGAGAGACCTATTACAAGCAGTCGATTGCAGGAGCTTCTAATAAAATTGATAGGAAATCAAAATCCATTAGGGACTACAAAAACATCTGCGAATAAAACCACTTCGTACAAAAATATAAGCACAAATGATAATGTTACAATCGAGAATAAATCAGAAAGTAAAAATAGGGTTAAAGATTAAATTATGAGTTTGAGAAATATATCAACAAAAAAGGATTCTATAAAAATTTCTGATGAAATAGATAAGCAAAGAATACCAGAACACGTAGCAATAATTATGGACGGCAATGGGAGATGGGCGACTAAAAAAGGTTTACCTCGATCAGTTGGGCATCATAAAGGAGTCAGTGTATTAAAAGAAATTATTAAGGTATCTAAAAAAATAGGTTGTAAAGTTCTGACAGTTTATGCTTTTTCAACGGAGAATTGGACAAGGCCTCAGAAAGAGGTTGATTTTCTTATAAATCTATTTGAAAAAGTTTTAAAAAAAGAAATTGATGATATCCATCAAGAATCCATAAAAATTAAATTCATTGGAGAATTATCACCTTTTTCGAAAGCTTTAAAATCAATTATAAATATTTCAGAAGCTCTTACGAAAAACAATAATAATTTCACATTAAACATTTGTATAAATTATGGGGGTAGACAAGAAATAGTAAAAGTTGCGAAACAAATATCACAAAAAACTTTTTCTGGTGAAATAAAACCCAGTGATGTAAATGAACAATTAATTAATTCAGAGCTACTAACCCAAGGGCTCAAGGATCCTGAATTAGTAATAAGAACTGGTGGGGAAAAAAGGATAAGTAATTTTCTTTTGTGGCAATTAGCTTATTCTGAAATATATATATCTGAAGTATTTTGGCCAGATTTTGATGAATTTGAATTTTGTAAAGCGATAATTGATTATCAATCAAGGAATAGACGTTTCGGCGGTATAGAATCATTAACAGAAGAATCTTTTAAAGATTCTTCTTGTTCATAATAAATAAAAATGTTTAATTCGTCTAATCATATATATAGCGAAATCAGGTTTGATTGGCATAAACAGGAGATTTTGGAAATACTGAATTTGCCTCTGATAGATTTAATGTGGGAAGCACAAATTGTACACAGGAAGTTTAATAAATATAAAGTCCAATTAGCATCTCTTTACAGCGTAAAAACTGGAGGATGTGAAGAGGATTGTTCCTATTGTAGCCAATCAATATATAGTGCTAGCCAAATAAAAAGTCATCCTCAATTTGAAGTTGAAGCTGTTTTAAAAAGAGCTAAAGCTGCAAAAGAAGAAGGTGCCGATAGGTTTTGTATGGGTTGGGCATGGAGAGAAATTAGAGAGGGTAAACCTTTTAACTCAATGTTAGAAATGGTTAAAGGTGTAAGAGAACTAGGGATGGAGGCATGTGTAACCGCAGGGATGCTTACTGATGATCAAGCCTTGAAGCTCGCGAATGCTGGTTTAACAGCATACAACCATAATCTTGATACAAGTCCCGAATACTATGAAAATATTATTACTACAAGAACTTATCAGGATAGATTAGACACTATTAAAAGAGTCAGAAATGCAGGAATAAATGTATGTTGCGGAGGAATAATAGGTTTAGGAGAAAATCAGGGAGATAGGGCATCATTTTTGGAAGTCCTCTCAAACATGAATCCTCATCCTGAAAGTGTCCCTATTAATTCATTAGTGGCTATCGAGGGTACCGGATTAGAAGATAATAAACAAATTGACTCCCTCGAGATGATAAGAATGATAGCTGCTGCAAGAATTCTTATGCCAAAAAGTAAAATAAGATTAAGCGCTGGTAGAGAGAGCCTAACCAAAGAGGCACAGATTTTATGTTTACAATGCGGGGCCAACTCAATTTTTTATGGAGATGAATTACTAACGACCTCAAATCCATCTTTTCAAGATGACAGAAAATTACTTAAAGATATAGGTGTTATTTTTAATAAAGACTTTGAATATTGTGATAAAACAGTTACTTATTTATGAGACAAAATATTTATAAGATAGTTTCAATCTACTCTTTCTTCTCTTTTGAAGAAAACTTAATTCTTGAATTAAAAGATAACTTATTAAATATTGAGAAAAATAATGATCTTTCAGGGTTGTTAATAATTGCAAAAGAAGGGATTAACGGAACTATTTGCGCTCAAGAAAACATAATTGAAAAAGTTATTAATTTAATAACAAAAATTCCGGAAATTAATGAATTAAATCTTAAAGTTAGTTATTCAAAAACAAAGATTTTTAAAAAATTAAAAATAAAAATTAAGAATGAAATAGTAACTATGGGAGTCCCTGAAATAAATCCATCAAAAAATGCAGGGACTTATATTGATGCATTTACTTGGAATAAATTAATTAAAGATCGAAATACTATTGTCATAGATACAAGAAATTACTATGAAGTTTCCATAGGAAGTTTTAAAGATTCAATCAATCCAAATACCAAAAATTTTAGTGAATTTCCTGAGTGGGTAGATAATAATTTAGAGAAACATTTAGGGAATGTAAATTCTAAAAATATAGCTATGTTTTGCACTGGAGGTATTAGATGTGAAAAAGCAACTACTTTATTAAAAAATAAAGGTTACAAAAATATTTTCCATTTAAAAGGTGGAATACTTAAATACCTCGAGGATATTTCAAAAGAAGAAAGTCTTTTTGAAGGAGAATGTTTTGTCTTTGATAAAAGAGTTGCATTAGATCACGAATTAAAAAAAGGTTCCTACTCAATTTGTCATGCATGCGGGATGCCAATATCTATTGAAGAACAAAAAAAAGAAGACTATATAGAAGGTATTCAATGTCATTTTTGTATTAACAAATTCACTGAAGAAGATAGAAAAAGATTTGAAGAGAGACAAAAACAGATAAATAAATTAAAAGATAAGAATCAAAAAGTGTATGGGAAATAGAATTAATTTATAAAAATTATGCAAGTAGAAGAATTACAAAATATAGCATTTTCTCGAGGTCTATTAATAAAAATACAAGTGAGAGAAACTCTTGGATTATGTTTTTTTAAAATTGTTATAGCAGAGCAAAAAGATAATATTGTAAAGATATGGGGAGAGATGAAAGGTTGGACTTTCATAAATAAGCAGGGAATTCAGCTCGATACTTTAAGGATACTTAGAAATTCACCTCCTTTTGTTTCGGAATTAATATGGGCATCTACAATGGCTTGGGCTATAGAAAAGAAAACTAGTAAAAAAGCAAGATTATTAGCGATTTACGATGCCGAAGGATATAGTAAAAAACTTGTTAGATATTTTAAGATTATTGGATTTAAATTTGTAAAAGAAGTTGGTTCAAGTCCAATTGATCTCTTTTTAAGGTTAGTTTGGGGTGGGGCAGGAACTCTAATGAAAGGAGATTGTTCTTATATTTTAAACAAAATGAAAAAAAAACTTACTAAGATTTATAAACCTTAACCAGCGTGATAACTACTTCTAACTAAAGGTCCACAAGATACTTTTTTAAAACCTAGTTTTTCAGAAAAACTTGCTAGATATTCAAATTCTCTAGGTTCCCAATATTTTTTAACAGATAAATGCTTCAATGAGGGTCTTAGATATTGTCCAATTGTAATTTGATCACAATCGACTTTTTTTAGATCAAGAATTGTGGTTTCTATTTCTTCTAATGTTTCTCCTAAACCTAACATTATTCCTGATTTTGTTTGAATATCAGGAGCAATAGACTTAGCTTTTTCTAGTAAGCTTATAGAAATTTTATAACTAGCACCTCTACGAACTTCTTTTTGAAGTCTTTCAACCGTCTCAAGATTATGATTAAAACAAATGGGTTTTTTATTCAAAATCATTTTAAGTCTTTCTTTTTGAAGTTTATTTTTATCTTCAAAACTTTTACTACCTCCCCACAAATCAGGAGTGAGTACTTCAATTTGAATCTTTGGATCAATTTTTCTAATCTCATTAATAGTAGAGACAAATAAATTCGCTCCATGATCAGGAAGGTCATCTCTGGCTACCGATGTTAACACTACATATTTCAAATTCAGGATTTTTACTGCTTCTGCAACTTGAATACTTTCATAGTTATTAATTTCACTAGGTTTACCTTTATTTACCTGACAGAAAGCACAAGAACGAGAACAAATTGAACCTCCCAGTAAAAAAGTAGCTGTCCCTGAGGCATAACATTCTGCTCTATTTGGACATCTCCCCTCTTCACAAATAGTATGTATATTTGACTTTTTAATAAGTGTTTGTATTTTCTCAAATTCCGAGGCTTTACTAATAGGAAATTTTATCCAAGAAGGAAGCCTTAAAATTTTTTCTACTTCAATCTGATTTTTTTCTTCCATTTTTTAAATTAAATTTGTTCTGCCTTCTAAGGCTCTTGCTAAAGTAACTTCATCAACATATTCAAGTTCGCTTCCCATTGGAAGTCCATAAGCAATTCTTGTTACTTTTGTAAAAGGGTTTAATAATTTTCCTATATAAAGGCTTGTAGTATCTCCTTCAACACTTGGAGTTAATGCAAGTATTATCTCATCAACTTCTGATTTACTTACTCTCTCTACTAAACTCCTGATCTCTAATAATTCTGGACCAATTGAATCCATTGGAGAAATTAATCCTCCAACAACATGGTAAACGCCATTAAACTCCCTAGCTCTCTCTAAAGCTAATAAGTCTTTAGTTTCTGCTACTACACAAATTATTTTTTGATCCCTCTTAGTATTTCTACATATTTCACATTCATCTTCTGAAGTTAAATTAAAGCACTTTTTACAATGCCCGACATTATTATGAGCATCCAATAATGCTTTGGAAAAATCTCTTATACTACTTTCAGGTTGTTTTAAAATGAATAATGCCAACCTTTGAGCTGTTCTTGGACCAATTCCTGGGAATTTCTCAAAATGACCAATTAATTTTGAAAGTGGTTTGGTAAAAGTTATCAAGATTAAATTTGTTCTATGATTAATTTAGACGCATTATTTGAAATTTGTTCTATTTGTTTGCTTTTAATGTCTTATTATATTTTTAATTAATAATTTCTTAAAAATGAAGAATATGAAATTTAACCCTTTTAAATATTTATTATTAATAATTTTGTGTATTACCTTAAGTGCTTGTAGTAGAGGACTAAATGCAGGACTAGAGGCTTATCAAAGTCCGGACGGAAGATATGCTTTCTTATATCCAACAGGTTGGACTAGAGTGAAAGTAGATGGAGGTCCTGAAATTATTTACCATGATTTGATCAATAGTAATGAGACCCTAAGTTTGGTTGTGTCAGATTTAAATAAAGAAGTTGATTTAGAACTATTAGGAAGCCCAATTGAAGTTGGACAAACATTAATAGATAAAGTTATTGCTCCTAAAGGTTCAGGTAGATCAGTAAAACTTGTTGATGCAAATAAAAGAGAGGCATCAAATCATATTTTTTATGACTTGGAATATCAATTAGATCTAAATAATCAAGAAAGACATGAACTCGCTACTGTTGTAATTGATAGAGGAACATTATATACATTCGCTGTAGGAACAAATGAAGACAGATGGAATAAAGTTGATGGTATTTTTGCAAATGTTATTGAGTCTTTTAACTTCTTAATTTAGTTGAAAAAGACTTTTACTAAATACCAACTTGAACATTCCATAAATCTGTATATACATTATTGTTATTTAGTAAAAAATCATGTTTTCCTTTCTCAATAATCTCGCCCTTATCAATAACAATAATATTATCAGCGTTTTTGATTGTACTTAATCTATGAGCTATAACTATTGTTGTTCTTTCTTTAGTTATTTTAGATAATGATTTTTGAATTAATACTTCTGTCTCATTATCCACTGAAGCAGTAGCTTCATCTAAGATCAATATAGGGGCATCTTTTAAAACTGCTCTAGCCAGAGCTATTCTCTGACGTTGTCCTCCAGATAGTCTTTGTCCCCTTTCCCCAACGATTGTTTTATAACCATTAGGTAATTGTTCAATAAAATTATGAGCTTCAGCAATTTTAGTTGCTTTTACAATATCTTTAAATTCTGGGCTATTCGCTCCATAGGCAATATTTTCATAAACAGTGCCATGAAATAAATAAGTTTCTTGACTAACTAGAGAAATACATTTTCTCAAATCCTCTAAATTAATTTCCTTTATAGAAATATTATCTAAAGATATTAAACCTTTATTATTATCATAAATTCTAAGGAGAAGTTTAATAATTGTACTTTTACCAGAGCCAGTTAATCCAACAATTCCTAATGTTGAGTTACTTGGAATATCAAAATTTATATTTCTTAAAGTTGATTCTCTTCCAGGATAATTAAAGTTTACATTTTCAAAATTAATCACACCTTTGATATCTTTAGAATTAATTTTTATTTTGCCACCTTTTATTTTTATAGGAGTGTCTATAAGATCTATTACTCTATTTATTGATGCCATTGAGCGTTGAAAATCATCTAAAACATGTCCTAAAGTAGTCAAAGGCCATAACAATCTTTGAGTAATAAAAACTAGAAAACTATATGTTCCTACATTGAGTACCTTATTCCAGGTTTGAAAACCTCCAATAAGTAAAATTGCTATGAAGGCGAATAATATTGTGAATCTTATTAGTGGAATAAATGCAGATGATAATTTTATTGCTGATTTATTACTTCTTTGATAAGCAAGACTTTCTTTATTTAATCTATTAAGCTCCCATTTCTCCTTAGTAAAACTTTTTATTGTAAGAATCCCGCTTATATTATTATTTAATCTTGAAGCTAAAAGACCTGCTTTATTTCTTACATCTTTATATTTTGGGGTCAGTTTTTTTTGAAATCTTATAGATCCAATAAATATTAAAGGAATAGGTAAGAAAGCAAATAATGCGATTTTTGGTGCAATAAAAATCATTGTCCCACCAATAATTAAAACAGTAATAAATAACTGAATAAGTTGATTAGCGCCTTGATCAAGAAACCTCTCAAGTTGATTTACATCATCATTTAAAATAGAAAGTAGTCTTCCTGTATTATCATTTTCAAAAAACTGCATATCTAGTTTTTGTATATGCTCATAAGCCTTTATTCTTAATTTATGTTGCGATACTTGAGCTAAATTTCTCCATAAAACTGAATATAAATATTCAAAAAAAGATTCTCCTGACCATACTATTCCTGAAGCAAATGCAAGAAAAATTAATTGGATTGGAACTTCTTTTATACCAAAACTAGCAATCCAAGAATTCTCTTCTTTAACTACGATATCTACTGCAAGTCCTATAATAACTGGCGGAGCTAAATCTAAAATTTTATTTATTATCGAACTTATAAAAGCAAAAAAAAGAAGACCCCTTTCATCTCTTAAATTCAGATAAAGTCGGACTATTGGATTTTGATTATTTGATGATTTCATAATAATTTTTATTATAAATTAAATTTTTTCTTAGCTTCTAACTTACATTTATTAATTGATAATTGATGACTTGAACTATTTAAAAACTCCTCAAAATAGCAATCACAAGTATCTATAGCCAGCTCTTCGTCATAATTTTTATTTGCCTTTAACATTTCCTCTTTGACACTCCCAAGACAAAATGAATTTATCATTGATTTGATTTTTGTTTCAGCTAAATATTCAGTATTTAAAAATCCAAAAAAAAGATTAGCGTTTACTAAAATAAAAAAAAAATTTTTAATAGAACTCATGATCTAAATTAATTTCTTATTCTTAAATTTTTTAATTTATTCCTAACTTCACCATGCAAATCTTTTGGTAAATCTACCAAGCTGTAGTCATTAAATATTTGTATCTTTCCTATAGATCTTCCATTAATATTTGTAGAGGTACAAATAGAGGAAATAATATTCGCCACTCTAACTCTATCCATTTTGCCAAAATTAAATTTATAGGTTTCAAAAGAATCATTTTGATAATTATTTCTTCTATTTGTATTTCTCATACGATTACTTCCACTCCCATTTCTATTTGATCTATTACGATCTGAATTATTTTGTCTATAAATCCAAGACTCATCTTCATTAATAAAAAAGGATTTATTACCTATTGCTAAGTTAATTGCTGCCATTGCGATATTTGATTCGTCCATTGAATGTTTTTGTTTTAGGGTATCAAGAATATCAATCATCAAAGCTTTTTTTTCTTCATTATTTTCTTGATCTAAAGAACTTTCATTCAAATTTGTAATTAATTTTCCCATCCTTTTTTCATTAATCACTTTGTTATTAGGTATTTCAATTTCTTCAATCTTATTTCTTGTAGAGTTTTCCAAGTTCCTAAGAAAATGTTTTTCTCTTTGATTTACAAACAAAATTGCTTCTCCAGACCTACCTGCTCTACCTGTCCTACCGATTCTATGGGTATATGTCTCCTTATCAAAAGGAAAATCATAATTAATAACTAGTTTAATTCTTTCAACATCTAATCCTCTAGCCGCGACATCAGTGGCAACAAGAATATCAATAAATCCCTTTTTTAATCTATCAACTGTATTTTCTCTTTGATTCTGAGGAATGTCACCATTAAGAACAGCTACACTGTGGCCAGTATTTTCTAGAACCTCTGCAATTGAGGTAGTTAGTAATTTTGTCCTTACAAATATTATCACTCCTTCGTTATTAATTTCTAATATTCTTTTAAGAGCATCTAACTTATGGTGTCTCTGAACATTAATATATCTTTGTGTAATTAATTGAGTTTCTTTCTTAACGCTTTTTATAAGTATTTCAGCTGGATCATTAAGATATTTTTTTGCTATGTTTCTTATCTCATTTGGCATTGTTGCAGAGAACAAAACCATTTGTTTGTTTTTTGGAAGTTTATCTATTATCCATTCGATATCTTCGAGAAAACCCATTTTTAACATTTCATCTGCTTCATCAAGAACAAGACAATTAATATTATTTATTTTAAAAGTCCCTTGCCTTATATGATCCATAATCCTTCCAGGTGTTCCAACAACTATGTCAGTCTTTCTTTTAAGTGATAAGATTTGATTCCTAAAATCAGTCCCTCCATATATTGCTAATGTCCTTAAATTAGTTGATTGAGAACTATAACTTTTAAAAGAATCTGCTACTTGAGTTGCCAACTCTCTTGTTGGGGTCATAACCAAAACTTTAGCGTTTGATTCTTTATTATTTTCAAGTTTTTCAATCAATGGGAGAGCAAAGGCTGCAGTTTTACCGGTACCAGTTTGGGCTTGTCCTAAAAGATCTCTTCCAAGCATTAATTCTGGAATTGCGGCTTTTTGTATAGGTGTAGGCGTTTTGTAACCTTTACCTTCTAATGAATTTAATATTGATTTATTAAACCCAAAGCGAGCAAAACCATTATCCTTTTCTCCCTCTCCAGGAGAAATAATATTTTCAGAAAGAGTTTCTATTTTATTTTCTAATTTGATTGAATCACTACTAGAAATAATTTCTTCTCCAAAATTTTCCTCATTATTCTCTGCCAACTGGTTTTCTTTATTTGAAGCCATTAAAAAAGCCTGATTATCTTCTGATCAGGCACTCAACATATATCTAAAGAATCTTAAATTGTTGACTAGCCTTTCAGAGCCGAATTACTAATCTAGCATCTAGAGGTTAAAATCCAACTAATCTCTATTAATTAAGTTCTAATTTAAATAATAAATATCTAAATATTTCTTAGCTCTCGTTATAGCTGTATAAAGCAATCTTTTCTCATAATTATCTCTGAAAAATATGTTTTCGTTTTCTTCTTTGACATTATTTATAGATTTGTCTAACTTAGCTTTTTTAGACCACAAAATACTTACTTTCTCAGATTCGCTACCCTGTGATTTATGAATTGTAATCGCAATAGCTGGAACAATATTTTCTAAAGTTGATGGGTCGATCAATTCAACTACCAGATTATTATTGTCATTAAACTTCCTAAAAAGATATTTTCTATTTTCATTTCTTCCTATTAAAACTCCAATATCCCCATTTGATATTCCAATCTCATGGTTATTTTTTGTACACATAACTGGCAAACCTTCATCAAGATTTCGGAAATCATAAGGTTTTGATTTTCCAATAACAATATCATTTATATTTTCAACACTCCAATTACCAGTATTTTTTTCGCATAAAATTAAATGACTTTGTAAATTAAATAATATTTTTTTTACTAAATCTTTTTCATAAACCATTAAATCATCAATATTATTATCAAAGATATATTTTTTTTTACTTAGATTGGATGTTGATTTTCGTAATTTTGTAAGATTATCTTGAATTATATTTAGAAGATCTAAAGGAATGCTCTTATTACTTTTTATAATATTTACTACTTTTGATTTTCGTTTATTTTCTAATTCTTTAATCTTGTTCTGAAATAAAAAATTTGTATTATTAAATATTAGATTACTAAGTAATTCGATATCTCGACTATTTCTAAATGTTTTTTTGAGATTTATTATACAAGATTGAATTAACTTGTTATTAGAATATTCAAATAAATAATTCCAGATAGAACAATTTTTTACTGGGGATAATTGATTTCTATCACCAACGAGAATAATTTTGCAATCTTTTGCTAGTAAATCTAAAATTGATTCAACCATATCAATATTTACCATTGACATTTCATCAATAATGAAAATATCTAATTCCTTTAATTTAAATTTTAATTTAATAGCTTTTTGATGAGAATTAAAAATCCATTTATGTAAAGTTTGACATTCTATTTGATCAAGACTTTTGCTTAAAAAAATATCTTTTTGTTCATTAATCGATTCTTTTAGTCTAGAGGTGGCTTTCCCAGTAGGTGCAGCAAGTCCTATATTTAAAAAACTATCACTTTTTAAACAACACAATATAAAATTTATAATCAGAGTTGTCTTCCCTGTACCTGGTCCACCTTGCAAAAAAACTAAATTTGAACTTTCAAAAATATTTTTAATTTGATCAAGTTTATTATCATCATTTGAATTTATTGCAATTTTATCTATCTTTTTTAAAAAGGCATTAATAACTCTATCTATCTTTCCAGACCATTTTGCCAACGCTAATTTTCTATTTTTAAATACGAATGGAGCATTAAAGGAATTTAATAATTTTATATCCTCAAGAACTTTTATGTGTTCATTAGGCCATCCATCTTTTAATAAATCAAACAATATTGAAATCTTGTCAACTTCTATTATCGTTTCACCATTTTTCTCAAATTCTAATAATATTTTTAATGTGTCTTTAACATAATCTCCGTATTTTTTTTCATTAAATTTAAAAATTTCCTTTAGCAGATCAAATACATGACTATATTGAAATTCTTCTGAATTTAGATTACTAATTTTCATTTAAAAAATATTATCTAAATAATTAATTCTATTAATAGGCGCATAGCTAATAAAAAGTCCTGGAGAAATATCTTTTTTCAAAGATTTTTCAAATAATTTTATATCTGGCAATCCCTTTAAAAATATATATACATATCCGCCAAGATGAAGATTAGGTTGATAATTTTTTAATCTCCACTTTAAAAATCTGTGCAAAGCCAACAAATAAAGATGCGACTGTAATGGATAATGATGTTTAATCATTTCTTTCTTCATATTTTTATAATTATAGTTTTCAGGAAAACAATCACTATTTTCACTTCCAGAAATAAAATTACTTTTCCAATCAATTACCCACCATTTACTATTCTCTAAAGTATTTCCTATAGGTATTACACAGTCAACACAACCTGAGTGAAAACCTTTATTTAGAATTTGCAGATCATTTATTTTATTTGAGTATTCTTTACCAAATTCAAACTCTTGATCTAAAAGAAAACATTTAGAAATATCTTTTGAAGTTATATTTCTTCCATCATAAGAAAGTGGTAAATCATACTTAACCTCTTTCAAAACATTATTTGAAGAGATATCAATTAATCTTTTATTCTGTAATTTTTTTCCAAGCGGAACATTTATGATTCGAAGTATCCCATCTCTTACTTTTAAAGCCAAAGAAGAATCAATTTGGAAGAAATTTAATTCTTCAATAATTAAATCAAGTAGTTTCTCTGAATTATCATTTTGAAAATCAAATCTCTCTATTATTTTATGCAAACATGTACCAGCAATAGTTCCTTTAGGAAAATCACTTAAGGGATTAGGGAGTGTTAAATATTTTGGAAAATTTTTAGGTTTATTTAAATTAGTCTCTTCGAGAGTGTTAACAATTGAGATCTTATCTTCATAATCCTTGTATTTATTGGAAGATGAATCTATTTTTTTATCTTTCCTGATCCATGAAGAATAACTTGAAGTAGAAATTAGTTCATCAGAAGAAATTCTTCTAGCTTTTTTCGTATTAATTTTATTTATTTTCCAAAGATTATTATTTAACTCATTCATATTATATCTTTTAGAAATTTCATTAATATTCATTTTCAATACTTTATCTTTAGTTATAGAATTATAAATATGAATATTTTTTAGGTTTGGCAGCAAATCATTATTAAGAATATTATTTGTATTATCTACATCATTAAAAATAATAAGCTTGTATTTACTTCTTGTAAGCGCTACATAAATTAACCTTTCACTCTCTTTAAAAAAATCGCTTTCTTCTTTTAGTTTAAATTCTTCTACCTTACTATAATTATCAGAAATATTAATATATATAGACCTATCCAAATTTGATTTCCATATTGGACCTTTAATTTTATTAGATTTATTAGAAATAATAGATAGATAAGGACATATGACCATGTCATATTCAAGTCCCTTACTGTTATGAATTGTCGAAAGATTAATTCCATTTTTAAGATTATAATCTTTGGTCAAATAGTCTTCGCCAGTACAAATTCTTAAAGAATCATCTAACTGATTTTGATACCACTTAAAAAGTTTATTTAGATTAAAGTCATTATTTATTAATTCAATTTCAATTATTTCCGAAATTTGAAATAAATTTGAATATAAATCTGAATCACATTTAATTGAGGTTGAATCGTAAATAATAATGAGCTCATTAACAAGGGTTAAAAATCCTTTTTCTCTTAATTCCAGAGACCAATTAATACATTGATTAGTTAAATTTTCTAATTTTTTACTAATTTGATGGTCAATAAATTCATCTACATCTATTTCTACAAATTTAGATGTGGCCAACAAACTTATATTTCTATAAAGTCTTGGATTTAATAAGGAATTAATAAAAAAGACTAATAAAGTACTTGCTTCAGTATCAAAAATATTTTGTTTATTTTTAATTTGAGATGGGATATTGAATTTTATTAATTTATTTTTTAATTCTAAGCATTGAGAATTATATAAAGTAATAATTGAAATTCTATTAATATCAATTTCTTTATTAATTGTGAGAAAATTAACAATATATTTAGTGACAAGTTCTTCAATATCAATTTCTTTTTTAGAAAATTCTATAATTTCAAATACACTCTCACATTCAGATTTATTATTAATACTACTATTAACTCTGGCATTTAATTTCTTATAGTCTAATTTTGATTCTTTAAGTCCATTTTTATAGAGATTATTTATAACTTCAAGCAATTTATTTGAAGATCTGTAGTTATTTACAAGACTAAAAACTTCTATTGCATTAGATTTAGCATCTAAATAAGTTTCTATATCTCCGCCTCTAAATTTATATATCGCCTGTTTTGGATCTCCTACGCATAGTAAAAAATGTTTATTTGTATTAAAGAATTTTTTTATTATGTTCCACTGAATATTATCTGTATCTTGAAACTCATCTACAAGAATACATTTAAACCTATTTTGAATATCAGAAAGACTTTTATCATAACTAAGATCTGACACTAAATATTTATTTTCAACAGTCTTTATAAGATCATTAAAGTTAAAAATAGATAAACTTTGCTTAGTGTTAACTAATTTTATATAAGCTAACTGGACAAATATTCTTACAACTTCGGTGAAAATTCCTTCTTTTATTTTATAAATTTTATCGTGGAGTAATTTAAATCTACTAATATCAAAACTAAGATTAAATTTCTTAATTTCTTTTTTGATATTCTTATTATAAAAATATTTAAATAAAAGATCTTCGTTAGAAATATCGTATATAAGTTTACTTATATCTTCTGAATTAAGCCTTATATTAATCTCATTAATCCATTCAGTTATTTGCTTAAACTTATTTTTTCTTGGTTTAGCTGCATATATCTGACTTTTACCTCCATTTTCTTTTATTAATTGTCCTAATTCAATAAGCTGCATAAATAATTCTTCACCTTCATTATTCCATTCGACACAAAACTCCTTCCATTCAATATACAAAAATTCTTTTAAATAACTTGATATATCAATATTCATATATTTATTAGTTAGATTAATTTTGCAAATATTTTCTTGATCAAGAGTTTTTAAAATTTCAACGAAAAATGATTTGTTAATTTTGCTCCCATATCTTGAACTTATTTTTTTTTGACTAACTGCAGAAATTATTTCTGGATCAAGATTTAGAACTTGATCAATCCATAAATCATTTACTATATCCTGATATAAATTATCTATATTATTTTCAATATATAAATCTTGTGCGGAACCAACTTCTATACTAAATTCTTCTAAAATATTATTGCAAAATGAATGAAATGTAGTTACTTTTAATTTATAAATTGCATTAACAAAATTATCAATCTCAAATATTATTTTTTCATGATTTATTTCCACCTCCTTATAGCTTTTGTACCATTCTAAAAGAGTATTATCTATTACGTTTATATCCTGATTTTGTAAAAATAGTTTTAGTTTATTAAATCTTGAAAGTATTTTATCCCTTAATTCTGAGCATGTGTTTTTTGTAAAACTAAGTAAAAGAATTTCCTCTGGTTTTATTTTATTCTCCAAAACATTTCTTAAAACTATGTGAGCCAAAGTAAAACTTTTTCCAGTACCTGCGCTTGCTTCTACTAATCTAAAATTATTATCTAATTTAATTTTATTAATATCCATAACTTCTAAAAATTAATATTTAACCTTACGTTTATAAATTAAATATTTTATAAATCTATTTTTTAGATATTGCTCTTCTAAAATAATCTTAAATTTAATTACTAATAAAAGACTTATTGATAAAATTAGATAATAAAAAGATAACTTAATTATAAAAATGCCAAAAGAAATAAATATTAAAGAATAATACATTGGGTGACGCATAAAACGATAAATACCTGAAGTGATTAGATTGCCATTAGCTACAGGTCTTGGAAAAGGAGATAAATTACTACCTAAGTCTTTAATTGCCTTTAACATAATAATTAATGCAGTTATGATAAAGAGGAAACCCACAAAACTAAATATATAATTAACCTGAATTATTTGTATCTTAGGAAAAAATTCAAAATTAACAAAATGAAGAGTAATAATGAAAAACTGTAAAATGACAAGTATGATTTCATTAGTAGTTTTGAGAAATCCTTTTAACTGAGATTTAGACATTATTTTTTTAATGCTTCAAGTAAAGGAGCATAAAATCTGAATGATAAATCATCAAATTTATCATATTCAAAAAAGAAATATGGTTCTTTTTTATTTCCAAAACACATTTTTATTTCGATATTTTCTCTCTCTCCTTTAATAAAATTTTTATTTCCTATCCATCTATCGGAAAAAGCTTTTTTCTCATCTTTCGATTGCATTTTTGCTTCTACATATTTATATGTGCTTTCTGGAGGGAGAGGTAAGCATTTTTCAGAACAATTCTTAAATATATTAATATAATCTTCTAATATTTTCTTTGAATGCTCTTGTCCAGGTGATTGAATAATTTCTGATTTATATTGATTTTCCTTTCTAAAAATTACTTGAGTCTTTGTTATCTTCTTATCTAAAGAAGATATAAAGAGTAATTTAATCCAAGCTTCAGATAAACGCTTTAAACTAAGTTTTGAATGAATCAATTCAATAACAACGTTATCAGTGATAAAATATTCTTCTTTATTTGAATTTGATTTAACGTAAACTCTTTTGATTTTGTTATGTTTACCCAAATTTGCAGCTAGACTAGCCACCAAATCTTTTATCTCTTTTTCCTTTGTAAAAATACTATTTTTTGGGGCAATAACTCCATTTTCAAGAAACTGGTCTATTATATTCAAATTATTTAATTCATCAACAATATCATCGTTATCAATTTCTAATTTTTGAACGACTTTGGTAACTAATTGAGACTTCTGTAAATTAGTTACAACCTCTTCATCAGGATGGTTAATAGATATTACTTTAGGTGAAATATTTTTTTTATTCAGCCAATAGAGCTGAGGAGTTGTGAACCAATAAGTCAATTCAGATAATTTAAATTTTTTATTATCAAAAATTTTTTCTTCCCAATCTATTTTTTTTATTAAAGAATAATGACTTTTTAAAGTATTATCCTTTTGGTTTATGGTTTGCTGTTTTTGATCATCAAAGTAATTAATAATAAACTTTGTTTGCTCTTTACTTAAAAAACTCTCAAAATAATTTATTAGCTCCTTTATAGGGGAAGATATATCTAATTTATTATTCTCTTTGTCATTATTAACCCAAGAAACTATAAGTTGCTTTCTACATGAAATTAATAAGTCTAAGAAAAAATATTTTTCTCTATCAAAAGTTGATGGGTCCCCAAGAAGGGAGTTTTTATTTAATAAATTTATATTTTCATTAATAGATAATCTTGGATAATAAATACTATTCATATTAATTAAGAAAATAATTTTATGAGGTATAAGTCTTACCTTCTCAATATCACTAATTAATATCTTATTGAAATAA
>QCUB01000016.1 GCA_003210895.1 Prochlorococcus sp. AG-676-M04 | reverse complement strand
TCTTAAAAAAGAAGAGACAAGAAAAGAGGCAGAACATTAATAATTGCAGGAAGTGAAAAATATCCTGGGGCTGCACATTTAGCAATAAAAGGGGCTATTTCAAGTGGAGTAGGATTTATATCAGCAATCCTTCCTGATTTAGTGTCAAAATCTATTTGGCAAGTTGAACCAGAAGTAGTAGTAGCAGGGAGACTTAATTGTGATCCTAATGGGAATTCAATTTTATATGATGCCTTAAAGAATATTGACCTTTCATCTTATGAATCAATTGTTATTGGCCCAGGAATTGGTTTGGATAAGGATGATTGGGAAAAATCAACAGACTACTTATTAGATTCAAAAGGGTTGTTAATTCTTGATGCGGATGCGCTTAATAGAATTTCTAAATCTAATTTGGGATCTAAATTCTTTTTAGAGAGAAAGTCTGATACTTGGATTACTCCTCATAATAGGGAATTTAAGAGGTTATTCCCTGAGATTGATTGTACTAACAGTGTTGAACTAGCTATAAAAGCGGCTAGAGAATTTAATATTAGTATCTTATTAAAGGGAGCAAATAGTGTCATTACCAATAATGAAAAAGCATGGCAACTTTTTGGAACTGATGCTGAGACTGCTAGAGCGGGTTTAGGAGATCTTTTATCTGGATTTATTGGTGGATGTTCAGCAATAGAGATGTCTTATTTTGGAGATTACATTAAGACTGAATCTTTGGCAAAATACGTTCTTTTACACTCTTTTGCTGCATCAAAGTGTAAAAAAGGGTCAAATGCTTCTTTAATAGGAGATCAATTATCCAAGTTAATAAGAAAAACAAAAACGAGACTTATGTCATGAAAGAAACAATTATCAGCAGTTTTTTATAGTTTTAAACACATAACTATACAATTTATACCTGAAATCTGAAGCGGGTATTAAATAATCGGGTATTTACTCAAAAGTATAGGAGAGTTTTAGTACCTCAATTTAGGTAAAAAATGGCTTCATCAGTATCCACATCAACTGAACCACAAAAGAGAAGAGGTAACGATCCTATAAGTTGGTATCTTTCTAATATCGGTCGTGTCCCTTTATTAACTCCTGCAGAGGAAATTGAATTAGGTAATCAAGTTCAAAAAATGATGGTACTCACTGAGGACGGTCAATTAAATGAAAAAACAAAAGAATTTACCCCCCAAGAAAAAAGGACAATAAAAATTGGTAGAAGAGCAAAAGAGAGAATGATGAAGGCTAATTTAAGGTTAGTTGTCAGCGTTGCAAAAAAATATCAAGGTAAAGGATTAGAACTTTTAGATCTTGTTCAAGAAGGTTCTCTAGGTTTAGAAAGAGCTGTTGAAAAATTTGATCCTACAAGAGGTTATAAGTTCTCCACATATGCCTTTTGGTGGATTCGCCAAAGTATGACAAGAGCTATTGCTTGCCAATCCAGAACTATTCGTTTACCAGTTCATTTAAGTGAGAGACTTGCCACTATTAGGAAAGTAAGCAGAGAGTTGGCTCATAAACTTGGAGCAATGCCAAGTAGAATAGAAATTGCAGAAGCAATGGAAATTGATGTAGAGGAACTTGATTCTGTATTGAGACAAGCTTTATCTACTAGTAGTTTAGATGCACCTGTAAATGGTGATGATGGTAGAAGTTTCTTAGGTGATCTTATTGCAGATAGTAATAATGAAGAGCCTCTAGACCAAGTTGAGCAGAAAATGCATCAAGAACAGTTAGGTAAGTGGTTAAGTCATTTAAGCGAACAAGAACAACATGTGTTGAAGCTAAGATTCGGATTAGATGGAAATGAGAGACATACCCTGGCAGAAATAGGAAGGTTACTAGAAGTTTCTAGAGAAAGAGTAAGACAGGTTGAATTGAAGGCTCTTAGAAAATTAAGAAATTTAACTAGAAAATTACCTAGTGGAATTTGATTTAATCTTCAGCCCAAATATATTTAGTTAATTCACTGGAGGGAGGTTCAGGAGCAGCTAATGCATTTTTAACAGATTCAGAAATTTCTAAATCTATTTTCTTTTCTATACTCTTTAATTCTTCTTCTTTAGCAAATTTACCCTCTACCATCTGTTTTGCTAACTTCTTAAGAGGATCTCTTTTAGACCAGAATTCTTTTTCTTCTTCAGCTCTTAATTCATCTGGATCTGCTAAAGAATGGCCTCTAAATCTGTAAGTTAAACATTCTAGTAAAGTAGGACCTTCTCCTGACCTAGCTCTTTCGACAGCCCTTTGAGTGGCTCCCCTTACTGCCAATACATCCATTCCATCAACTTCTTCACCATGCATCCCGAAAGCCGAAGCTTTCTTCCAGATCTCAGGATTGCTTGTGGCTCTATCATGAGCCATTCCTATCGCCCATTTATTATTTTCAACTACAAAAATTATTGGCAATTTCCATAACTGAGCCATATTCAAACATTCAAAGAACTGTCCATTATTACAAGTTCCATCACCAAAGAATGCAGCAGTTACAGAGTCACTGTTGCTGTCACCTGCAACTTCTTTTTTGTATTTACTTGAATAAGCTGAACCCAAAGCAACTGGAATACCCTCTCCAATAAAAGCATATCCCCCAAGAAGATGATGCTCTTTTGAAAACAAATGCATAGAACCACCTCTACCTTTACTGCATCCTGTCGCTTTACCAAATAATTCGCTCATCACTTCAAAAGATGGAACTCCTGCACTAAGTGCATGAACGTGATCACGGTAGGTACTGCAAAACCAGTCGTGCTTTCTTCTCATTGCTCCTATTACACCAGTGCTTATTGCTTCTTGGCCGTTATAAAGGTGTACGAATCCAAACATCTTGCCTCTGTAGTACATCTCAGCGCATTTATCTTCAAATCTTCGACCAAGCGTCATATCTTCATAGAGAAATAATCCCGTTTCACGATCTAACTTCGCTTTGTCAAAGTCCTGAAGATTTGAAACTCTCTCTACGTGTGTTTCCAAGAAAATACCTTAATGAAGTTTTGATTTGTTAACATTCTATGCTTCAATGGTGAATTTTCATGTTTTTTTTTAATAACTCTCCAAGACCTTATGAAAAAAAAATATAAATTGATAAAATTTATCTTAAGGATTTTCAATAGGATATTTGTTTGGAACTTCCATTAGACCATTTTCGTTTAATAGGCGTGAGCCCCTCAGCAACTTCTGAGGAAATATTAAGAGCTTTTCAATTACGATTGGATAAAACTCCTGATGAAGGATTTACATATGAGGTTTTAACTCAAAGATCTGAATTGCTTCGCCTTACTGCAGATTTGCTTACAGATCCAGATAGTAGAAGAGAATACGAAAATTTATTATTAAATGGAGCTTCAGGTTTAGATTTATCTTCAAATAGAGAGGTGGCAGGATTAATCCTCCTTTGGGAATCTGGCTCTCCTAAAGAAGCCTTCAAAATAACAAGGAGAGCGTTGCAACCCCCTCAAACTCCTGCTTTGGGCAGTAGCCGAGAAGCCGATCTTGTCTTGTTAGCTGCTTTGACATCTAGAGATGCTGCGATACAAGAACAAGATCAAAGATGTTATTCAAATGCAGCAGATTTTTTACAAGAGGGTATACAGCTTCTTCAAAGAATGGGAAAGCTAGGAGAATTACGGAAAACTCTCGAGGAAGACTTGGTTTCACTTCTACCGTATCGAATTCTTGATTTATTGAGTAGAGATTTAAATGAAAATGAGTCGCATAAAAAAGGTTTAAGTATGCTGGAAAATTTAATAATAAAAAGAGGGGGATTAGAAGGGAAAAATAAATCTGAGTATAATAATTATCTTAATCAGCAAGAATTTGAATCTTTTTTTAAACAAATAAAGCCATTTTTGACAGTTCAGGAGCAGATAGATTTATTTTTAGAATTACAAAAAAGGGGTTCAAGTGAAGCAGGGTTCTTGGCTTTTTTATCGTTAACAGCAATTGGTTTTGCAAGAAGAAAACCTGAAAAATTGTTCGAAGCTCGAAAAATATTAAAAAAACTTAATTTATCAGGACTTGACTCAATGCCATTAATAGGTTGCTTAGACTTGCTTTTAGCAGATGTTGAGCAAGCCTCAGCAAGGTTTTTAAGTAGTTCCGATGAGAAGTTGAGAGATTGGTTAAATAATTATCCTGGAGAAAAATTAGAGGCAATATGTATTTTTTGTAAAAATTGGTTAGAAAATGATGTTTTGGTGGGTTATAAAGATATTGAATTTAAAGAAATTGATTTAGATTCTTGGTTTCAAGATAGAGAAATCCAACAATTTATTGAACAATTAGAGAATAAATCCAATAGAAAAATATTACAGTCAAAACTTCAAAATCAGACAAAACTTAATTCTTCAGAATCCTTAGAAGAACTAAGTAAGGATTCTGAGATTAATTTTGATAATTTGGAAGAAGGACGTTTGCCTTTGCCTGGAGGAGTAAGAGAAGATGAACAACAAGTTATTGAAGAAAATATTTACACAGATGAAATTATCAAAAACAAATCAATTGAGTTATATAAATACGCTATTGAAAAAATTGCTGAATTAAAATATATTTTTGGAGAAGCTTTAGAGAACAATAGAATATTTAATAAATCTCCTAACTTAATTTATCTGTATGCTTTTTTGATTTTATTTTCTTTTGGAATCGGTGTAGGGCTTTTAAGAAATAACTTCAAAAAATCTCAGCAGGGAACTGAAATAATTAATAACTCCTTATTAAAAGAGGAAAATTTTAAGGTCTCTAATAAAGATTTAAATCAAGACATTAAAAAAAAATCTCTTTATGAATCAAATACTTTTCTCTCAGAAAAAAAAGATAAAGTTTCTTCTTCAGCAGAAGAAATAACAACGGCTTCTCCTTCCTTAGAACAAATTAAATATTTAATTAATACATGGCTTCTCAACAAAAGTAATTTTTTAGCAGGGAAAAGTGAAATTAAAATTTCAAAGATAGTTCAAAATGAATTAATTAATAGACTGACTAAGGAGAAAGATCTTGATAATCAAAAAGGTATCTACAAAGAAATCGATACTAAAATTGAAAACATTGTACTTTTAACTCAAACACAATCCAGGATTGCAGTATCAGTTGACTTGAAATATACAGAAAGAATTTTTAAAACAGATGGAGAATTTATAAATGAAACAACTTTTACCCCTTTTTTAAAAGTAAAATACATTTTAGGTTTCTCTAATAAATCCTGGAAATTGGTCGATTACATAAGTGGAGTTTAGGATCGCCTTTCAGTATCATCTATAATGTATGAAGAAATAATATAAATAATGTTTGATGAACTCTCTTCACGCTTTGAAGACGCTGTTAAGGGTTTAAGAGGTGAAGCAAAAATTGGCGAAAATAATATTAATGATGCTATAAAAGAGGTTAGAAAAGCATTGTTAGAAGCAGATGTTAGTTTATCTGTGGTCAAAGATTTTGTTTCAGATGTAAAAGAAAAAGCTATTGGGGAAGAAGTCGTAAGAGGTGTGAATCCCGGACAGAAATTTATAGAAGTAGTTAACAAAGAATTAATAAATATTATGGGGAATGAGAATTCTCCATTAAACGAAAAGGAAACAACACCTAATGTTATTTTGATGGCAGGTTTGCAAGGTGCTGGGAAAACAACAGCAACAGGTAAGTTAGGTCTCTATTTAAAGGAAAAAGATAAAAAGGTTTTATTAGTGGCAGCAGATACTTATAGACCTGCAGCTGTTGAACAACTTAAGACAATTGGTAATCAGTATGATTTAGAAGTTTTCTCAGCGAAAGGGGAAAATAGTAAGCCAGAAGATATAGCAAAGGATGCTTTGAATTATGCTAATGAAAATAATGTGGATACCTTAATTGTTGATACCGCAGGAAGATTGCAAATAGATGAATCAATGATGAGTGAAATGGTTCGGATAAAAGAAGTTACAAAGCCGGATGAAGTTTTATTGGTTGTAGATTCTATGATTGGACAAGAGGCAGCTGATTTGACGAAGTCATTTCATGAAAAAGTAGGTATATCAGGAGCAATATTAACTAAGTTGGATGGCGATTCAAGAGGAGGAGCTGCACTTTCAATAAGAAAAATAAGTGGAAAACCAATAAAATTTATAGGAACTGGTGAAAAAATAGAAGCATTGCAGCCATTCCATCCAGAGAGGATGGCAAGCAGAATTTTGGGTATGGGAGACGTATTAACACTCGTTGAAAAGGCACAAAAAGAAGTTGAGCTAGCTGACGCAGAAGTAATGCAAAAGAAACTTCAAGAGGCAACTTTTGACTTTAATGATTTTGTTAAGCAAATGAGATTAATGAAGAGAATGGGGTCTCTTGGAGGATTAATTAAATTAATTCCAGGGATGAATAAAATTGATGATGGAATGATAAAAAATGGGGAAGAGCAACTAAAAAAAATCGAATCAATGATCTCTTCTATGACTTTAGAAGAGAAACAGAAACCAGAGGTCCTTGCTGCTCAACCATCGAGAAGACAAAGGATTGCCCAAGGTAGTGGATATCAAGCAAAAGATGTTGATAAAGTACTTGCTGATTTTCAAAGAATGAGAGGTTTTATGAAACAAATGTCTAATGGTGGAATGCCAGGAATGGGTGGAATGCCAGGAATGGGTGGAATGCCAGGAATGGGTGGAGGAAATGGAAGTAAATCATTTAAAAAACAAAAATCTAATAAAAAGAAAAAAGGTTTCGGGGATTTATAGTTTTTTAAATAGCTACCTTCAAATGATATTATTAAATAAAATAAATTAATTTAAGATGATTAAATTGCGCCTTAAGCGCTTTGGAAAGAAAAAAGAAGCAAGTTTCAGGATCGTTGCATGCAATAGTACCTCCAGAAGAGACGGAAGACCTCTTCAAGAACTAGGTTTTTACAATCCAAGAACTAAAGAAACTCGACTTGATACAGAAGCCTTAAGAATTAGACTTACACAAGGAGCACAACCTACTGATGTTGTTAGGACTTTATTAGAGAAGGGCGGATTGTTAGAAAAAAAAGAAAGAGCTTCTATAGCTATTGGTAAGGCTAAATTAGAAAAAGAAAAGATTGCAAAGGCTAAGACTAAAGAAGCTGCTGAAAGCGACAATAAAGAAGCTGTTGAAAGCGACAATAAAGAAGCTGAAAGCTAAATAGTTGTCAAATTTATTTTTACCTACATTAACTAGATGAAAGAAGTTTCCAAAACTGGTAACTTCATAATAGATTTGCCAAATTCTGATGCTGCCACAGCACTATCCGGTCCTGGAAATTCTTTTTTAAAAAAATTTGAATCCCTTACAGGTGTCTCCTTAACGATTAGAGGACTACAACTTGAAATGAATGGAGTAATTCCTAAACTTGAAAGGGCATCTGCATTGGTAGAGCTAACAAGACCAATTTGGGAACAAGGATTAGAAGTTCCAGAAGTAGATCTTAAGGCTGCTCTAAGTTCCTTAAATTTAGGAGAGTCCTCTTCTCATGCTGAGCTCGGAAAAAAGATACTAGCTCGTTCAAAAGCAGGAAGATATTTAAGGCCTAGAACTATACGACAGAAAGAATATGTAGAATCTATAGAAAACTTTGATTTAACTTTTGCTATTGGTCCAGCAGGTACGGGTAAAACATTTTTAGCAACTGTTTGTGCCGCCAGATTATTAAATGAGAATAAAATTGAAAAAATTGTTTTAACAAGACCAGCCGTAGAAGCAGGGGAAAGTTTAGGATTTCTGCCTGGAGATTTGCAGCAAAAAGTTGATCCATACTTACGGCCTTTATTTGACTCTCTACATACTATTTTTGGATACGATAAAACAAATTCATTAATAGATAAAGGTATTATTGAAGTCGCACCATTAGCCTTTATGAGAGGTAGAACATTAGATAATTCTTTGGTTATCTTAGATGAAGCTCAAAATACTACCACTTCTCAAATGAGAATGTTTCTAACTAGATTAGGTGAGAGATCAAAGATGGTTGTGAATGGAGATGTTACTCAAGTTGATTTAAAAAATGATAAATTAAGTGGTTTAGTAGAGGCATCAAAAATTTTCAATAATACTGATGGAATAAAGTTTTGTTATTTGAATGTTGATGATGTAGTCCGCCACCCATTAGTTCAGAAAATTATTGAGGCTTATAAATAAACTTTTACTTGGGTGATCCGTACACTCAAATATAAAAAATTAGGTAGAATATAAAAAACTAAATAGGAAAAAAATGCCAGCAAGTAGTAATTTTAATCAAGCTATTCGCGATGCTCAAACCAGTTCAATCGTTGGACCCAATGTGGTACAGAAAGCACTTCCTTATGTAGGAGGAGGTATGGTTTTGACTTCTTTAGGTGTCTTAGCAGGTGTTTCGCTGATAGCAACAAACCCTTCACTTTTTCAACCACTTTCTATTGTTGCTTTAATAGCTGAATTGGTTTTATTTTTCGTAGCAACAAGTGCGGCAAACAATGCTAATAACACAAAAGCTCTACCATTATTAACTGGATTCAGTTTGTTAACTGGATTTACGTTAAGCGGAATAGTGGCTTTAGCAATTGGAACAATTGGTATTGGATCAGTTGGCACGGCGGCACTTGCAACCGGGATTACTTTCGTAATAGCTTCCTACACAGGACAAAGGATGAGTGATAGCGTTGGACAAGCTCTTAGCGGAGTTGTTGGACTTGGCTTGATTGGTTTGTTAATAGCAATGTTTGTTCAATTAATCGGGGGATTCTTTGCTCCAGGAGTTTTTGGGGGTTCAGGTCTTGAACTGATGATTGCAGGATTTGGTACGGTCTTATTTGTTGCAATGTCTTTCTTAGATTTTTACACAATGCCAAGAAGATATAGTGACGATCAATATCTGGCTGGAGCTTTAGGTATGTATTTAACTTATATAAATTTATTTGTATTTATATTAAGGTTAATGATTGCTCTTCAGGGTGGTGGAAGAAGGAATTAAAATTTAATTAAACTCATTTAAACTATATTAAAAGCGTATTTACTATGTACGCTTTTTTATTGTGCAATATCAAAAATTTGACGTTTTATAAATTCCTTTTGCTCATCGTCATACTTTTTAAAAGTATCAAAGCTATTTCCAAGATTGTCTAAATTCTCAATTATTTGATTAATAGTTTTTGTAACAGACTTAGTCTCTAATAAACGTAAAATGCTTTTACATCTCTCTGATATACTTTCAGAATTAGATTTATATTCAAGATTATTTTCCTTATCATGTACAACGATTTGGGCAGAACTCATAATTAAATTTTTAACTACTATTTCTACTATATCCTTCCCACCTTCTTGAAGTTTAAAAATAACTGAGAAAGGAAGCTTATCTAATAAATAACAATTTTGATCTGATAATGCATAAGCAAAAAAACCTCTCAATCCATTTTTTGTTTTAATTAGTTCAGCAATTCTATCTGCCAGAACTTCCTCGCTTAAAAGATCTTCGCTCCATTCTTTACACCATTTAGCTGATATGTTTATTGCTTGGGTAAAAGAAGTTTCTTTTAAGTTTATGGTTTTTTTTTCCATTATTGATCAGAATTTATTATGGATATTTAAAAAGTATTTTGAATAATTATAAATCTGGTTTCGTTACTTTACTAGGAAGACCAAATGTAGGGAAATCTACATTAATAAATAAGTTGATTGGAAAGAAAATAGCAATTACTTCTCCGGTGGCTCAGACTACTAGAAATAAATTAAAAGGAATACTTACTTCAAAAATTGGACAAATAATTTTTGTAGATACGCCGGGAGTTCACAAACCTCATCATCTTCTAGGTGAAATACTTGTAAAAAATGCTAAATCAGCGATAAATGGTGTAGATATAGTTATTTTTGTTCTTGATTCAAGTGTTGAACCTGGTAGAGGAGATGAGTATATAAAAGATTTTTTAATTGCAAATGAAACTGAATTTATTGTTGTATTAAATAAATGGGATTTAGTGAATAAGGAATTCAAGAATCTGCGTTTAGATCAATATAAAAAAGTTTTTGGAACTAGTAAAGATTTTCAAATTGTAAGTGCCTCTGAAGGAGACGGATGCTCTGAATTGATTGATGTAATACTAAATTTTCTCCCTCAAGGACCAATGCTCTATGAGGAAGATACAATATGCGATCAACCATTAGATAATTTGTTATCGGATTTAGTAAGAGAGCAAGTTTTAATCAATACAAGGGAAGAGGTCCCTCACAGTGTTGCCGTAAAAATAGAAAAAATCAAGAAAATTAAAAGAGATAATGGTAAGAATTTTACAGCTATTTTGGCTTCAATTATAGTTGAAAGAACAAGTCAAAAGGGAATTCTCATTGGTAAAAAAGGTTCGATGTTAAAGACTATTGGTCAAAAAGCAAGATCTAATATGAAGAAGTTAATAGATGGTCCTGTTCATCTTGAATTATTTGTAAAAGTTATACCAAATTGGAGAAAAAAAGAATCTAAATTAATAGAGTTTGGTTATGAGGTCGATTATTAAATGAGTAATATGAATTTTGAAGTAATTACTTTATTTCCCAAAGCTTTTGAATTAATAAATAATTTAGGTGTTATAACAAGAGCTTTAGAGAAAAATCTTATTAATGTCAATTTATATGATTTGAGAGAATACGGAGAAGGCTCTTATAGACAAGTAGATGATAAGCCTTATGGCGGAGGTTCAGGGATGGTTTTAAAACCAGAACCGATCTACAAGGCTCACGATTCAATAAATAAATTGCCCAATAGTAAAACTTTATTAATGACTCCACAAGGTAAAGTTTTGAAGCAGAAGGATCTTTTAAGATGGTCTTCTTTGGATCAATTAATAATTATCTGTGGTCAATACGAAGGTTTTGATGAAAGAGTTAGATGTTTAGCTGATGAAGAGGTTTCTATAGGTGATTATGTCCTCTCAGGTGGTGAAATCCCCTCTATATCAATAATTAATGGCTTGACAAGATTATTACCCGGAACCCTTGGTGATCCAGGGTCGTTAATAGACGAGAGTCATAATTCATCTTTATTAGAATATCCTCATTACACCAGACCTCTGGTTTTTAGAGGAATGAAAGTTCCAGACATTCTGACTAGTGGTAATCATGAAGAGATTAAATTATGGCGAAAGGGAAAAATGTTAGAGAGAACTTTGGATAGAAGAAATGACTTGATTTCTAATGAAGACTATAAAAATGTACCAAAAAGTAAGAGAATAAATGCAGACTCAAATGCAATGATGAAATTTCGTATAGGAAATGGATATGATATTCATAAATTAGTAGAGGGTAGGAATTTAATAATTGGAGGAGTAAAATTGCAGCATCCTGATAATTTAGGACTTGATGGGCATAGTGACGCTGACGTTCTAAGTCACTCAATAATGGATGCATTATTAGGAGCGCTATCTCTTGGAGATATTGGAAAATATTTTCCTCCATCTGATCAGAAATGGAAAAATGCTGATAGTTTATTTTTGTTATCTAAAGTTATTGAATTAATTAGAAAGCAAGGTTGGGATGTAAATAATATTGATAGTGTTATCGTAGCTGAAAGACCAAAAATCAAACCCCATGTGGAACTAATGAAGAATAATATTTCTAATACCTTACAAATCGATGGAAGTTTTATAGGAATAAAGGCAACTACAAACGAAAAATTAGGACCAGAGGGCAGAGAGGAAGGTATAAGTTGTCACTCTGTAGTATTGCTTGAGAAAAAAGAATGAAAATAAACTTGAAGATTAAAAAAATAATACAAAGCTTTTCTTTATTATTAATTTTCTTATTCGCATTTCTTTTTCAAAGTAATTCTCAAATTCTGAACGCTATTCCTATGGATACTTATCAAAGTGAACTTGTCATAGAAGAATTGAGACTTGAAATTCCTTCTAAGTTTAAAGAAGTATGGCTAAAGGCTGAAAAAGAAGTTTGGGAGCCATGGTTATCCAATCAAGATGGTTTTTTGGGGAGACAAATATTTTGGGATAAAGAAAAAGAAGAAGCATTAATATTGGTGAATTGGGAAAATAAAAAATTATGGAAAAGCATATCAATTAAGGAAGTAAGGCAAATACAAGAAAAGTTCGAAGAAAATGTTAAACAATCTTTGAATGTTAATGTAAATCCTTTTAAATTAGTTTATGAGGGAGAGTTAATTAAACAAGGATGAATTTAGATATTAGGTTTGACTTCCAGAGAAGAGATAGAATTGGACTATTTGAGGCAATTTGGGGTGCAGATAAAACTATAGATCAATTAAAAAGAGTATGTGAAGAGGTTCTAGAAAAAAAAGAACTTGTTTTCATTACTCGTCTAAATAAAGAAAAAGCCAACCATTTATTACATATATATGAAGATGCAATATTCTATGAAGAAGCAAATTGCTTCATGATTGGTGAAAATGTTTATAAATTTTCTACAACCAAAAAAGTTGCAATAATTTCAGGAGGATCTAGTGATTTATCTGTGACTCTTGAGGCAAAACTAGCTCTTGAGATCTATGGGATTAGTTGTCAATCTTTTATAGACGTGGGAGTAGCTGGACTTCATCGATTATTAAGTGAAATAGAAGAAATTAATAAATATGATGTTCTTATAGTTTGTGCAGGAATGGAAGGGGCTTTAGCAACTGTTATTGGAGGATTATTATCTCAACCTATCATTGCAGTGCCTGTATCAGTTGGGTATGGAGTTAGTAAGAATGGAAATACTGCTCTAAACAGTATGTTATCAAGTTGTGCGCCTGGTATAGCTGTTATGAATATAGATAATGGTTACGGGGCGGCAATGGCTGCGCTAAGAATTATAAAAAGGATTTCCTAGTAGGTTAATTATTTTTTTCGATTTCTAATAGATTTTCTATCCATAAATTTAGTTGTTTGGAAAGGTTTCCTTCTTCACGCATTTTGATAGCTTTTACAAGAACTTCAGTATTGACCCATTCAGGGAATCTTCTAGGCATTTATTTTTATAAGTGGTAATTATAATTTGGTATAAATTTTTCTAAAAACAAGCTCTAAGTAACAAAATTAATTTATTGTGTTCGATTTGGTACCTAATCTTGATAATTCTGAAGAAGTGTCATCATTCTCGACATTTTTTAGTCTTTCGATTAATTCAGATAAGTCTTTTTGGGCTAATTCACCATTTGGCTCCCATTTTAAAGACCTTGCATTTTGATTTACGTTTTTTTTCATTTAACTATTGAAGTAATAAGAATATAAAATGAAAAAATTAAAAATTGGTATATTGTTTCAAGCCTAAAGTTAAAACAATATGAAGATTTTTAGATTTGCACCTTTTAATTAATTATCCGCCTCCAACAATAGAGACAATTTCTAAACTATCTCCTTCTTTTATTATTTCATTCTCCCATTTTGTTGAGTTAATAATTAGGTCATTTACTTCAACAATTATAGTATTTGATCTATATCCTAGCACTTCTAAGATGCTTGAAAGTAAGGCCTTTTCATTTTCTAGCTCTATCTTTTTTTCCTTACCATTAACTTTAATTTTCATAGGATAATTCTTTTAAAATAATAATAGCTTCTTCTTTTGGATCTTTTGAATTTAATAGCCCGGAAACTATTGCAACCTTACTAATTCCATTATTTTTTAGAGAGGCAATATTTAATTTGTTAATACCTCCAATAGCAAACCAAGGAATGGTTAAATCTTTAGTTAAAGATTTAACCCTCTCTACTCCAAGAGGTTCTTTATTTTTCTTTGTTAAGGTTTGAAAGACAGGGCCAATTCCAATGTAATCGCATCCATTTTTTATAGCGTTAGTGATATCAGTTGAGTTATTTGCAGAAACTCCTATAATTTTTGAGTTACCCATTATTTTTCTTACTGTTACTATATCGATGTCGTCTTGTCCAAGATGAACACCATCTGCATTTGATGCTAGTGCTATATCGACTCTGTCATTAACGATGAATAAAGAATTATATTTTTCACATAGGCACTTTATTTCAATGGCCTTTTTGAGATTATCCTTATCCTTCCCCTGTTTAAATCTGTGCTGAATAATTTTTACTCCTCCTAATAATATTTTTTCGATTATTTCTAATAAATTTTCTCTCTCTTCTGTTATCGAATATAAATTGTTTTCGCTAATTTTTAATTTTGCTTTCTTACTGGTACTCAAATTTAGTAATTCAATTTCCAAAGTATAAATTTCATATCTAATCTCTGAAGCTATTTTACATAGCTTATTATTATGATTCCTTGAAAACTCTTCAATAACTCTTAGAGCTTCTTGAACCCTCGCAGAATTAGAACTTATTATTTTATGGGGAGTTTTTCTGTTAATTTGTTCAACATGAGATAATCCCTTGCATTTATCTTCAATATGATTTCTTGATATTTTATAAATTTCTAAATGATTCTTACCTAATATCTGTCTGAAATTTTTTAATTTCCTAACTAAATCTTTATTACCAAGTCCAAATCTTGCCCAGTCTTCTAAGACTCTTAGACCTTCTCTTGCTCTGTCTAAATTAGCATCAATGATTTGAGATATCCGCATATCTTCAGGTTGAATTATGTTTGAGTTTTCCATCTTATAAATTATTTATTGAGGTTACTAAGAATTTTTAAAGTAATTTCTCTATCTTTTGTAATTTGATTAAAGAGTTGTTCAATATTCTGAAACTTGATTTGAGATCTTAGCCTCTCAATAGGTTCTACTGACAAATCTAAACCATATAGATTGATATCTTTATTAATTAAGTGAACTTCAACGGCTGATGGTAATAGTGGATCAATTGTTGGTTGAGAACCAAGGTTCATAACTGAAGCGATTTTATTAGGAGAATTATTTATAGTAGTCCATGCTGCATAGACTCCTTCACCAGGTAAAAATTTTCTTCCATCTATTTCAAGATTTGCTGTAGGAAATCCTAGGCTCTTACCAATTCCTTTTCCTTCAACAACTTTACCTTTAAAACTGTAAGGCCTATTAAGTATTTCAAAAGCACTCTTTAAATCACTTTTTTGTAATAAATCTCTAACTCTGCTGCTGCTAATTCTCCCTTCTCTATCTTCTAAAATTGAAATGATTTTTAGTTTTATATTCATATCTTTAGTAGTAAGTTTTATTGTATTAATATCCCCACTTCTTTTAAAACCAAATCTAAAATTAGCACCTACAGAAATTGTCTTTGCTTGTAATTGATTGATTAAAATATCTTTTATAAAGTTCTCGGCACTTAATTTAGAGAGTTTCTTATCAAAAGGAATTAGAACCAATTGTTCAATCCCAAGTTCTTCAAGGATAGGAAGTTTTTCTTCCGGCAGATCAAGCCTAAGACGGCTTTCTCCATATAGTATTTCTCTAGGATGTGGCCAAAAACTTGCGATTGTTGGTGTATAGTCATTTTCTTTAACAACACTCTCAATTAGTTTTCTATGACCGGCATGTAGACCGTCAAAACTACCAATAGCTATCGAGGTAGGATTCTTAACTTCAGATGGTGATATTAAAGAGATCACAATATAACGTGCAATTTTATAATTTAGATGGCAAATTTGAATAGATTATAGTTTATTCAATCAAATGAATGTCTGACAAAATTGATTTTCAGTCGCTTTCATTTGGAATGCGGCGCATTGGCTGGATACGCTTTTGGATTCAATCCATTTTAGGTGTTGTAGTGACAGCTGTTTTGCTTTTTTCAAATGTTGTAAATAATAGTGAAGGACAGCTAAGTTTGACTCCGGGTCTATCACTGACAACAGTATCTCTAATTTTACTACTTTTTAGTCTGTGGCAAGGTTGGTTAATAGTAAGAACTGGCAGGGCAATTGCAAGTAATGCTAGACCCTCCAGAGGGCAAACAAGTAAATTAATAAAAAGAGGATTAATAAATGATTTGTTAGGAATTTTATTTGGTTTGATTGGATATCAAGCACTTATGGGTGCACTTTTTATACAGGCATCCTCTCAAACAACTGGTCAACTTATTACAGCTTCATCTGATATTCCTATTACTGGTCTTGAAATTTTATCAGTACTAAGTAATACGCAAGTTATCGCCGCTCATTTCTTTGGTCTTTGCTTTTCTCTATGGTTGTTAAGAAGCATTTATAAATGAAGTATTGATTTTTGGTAACAAGTCTAAGCTCCCTCTCCAAAACAAGTCTGGTTCGACAGGTGTAAGAGAAACTTTATTTTCTTGTATTTGAGAAACGTCACTTGGCCAATTCTTGGGTCCAAAACCTTTTGATTTAAGATCTAAAACAGCCTCACCAGCTAACCAATAATAAGCATCACCTCTTGGATCTTCCCTTTTAGAAAATTGGTTTTTATATTTTCTTATTGATAATCTTGTCCAGGATAATTCTTTTATTTTATTCTTCTCACAAGGTGGTATATTCAAGTTCAAAAGGAGGGACTTTGGCCAACTATCCCTAATTGCTTGCTCTGCAATATTAATTGCTATTTCACTAGCAAATTCAAAGTTTTTCCATTTAAAGCTAGCAACACTAATTGCCATAGATGGAACATTTTCTAAAGTTCCTTCCATTGCTGCAGCTACTGTTCCTGAACAAAAAATATCTGTTCCTAAATTTGGACCATGATTTACTCCAGAAAGAACTAAATCAGGTTTTTTATCTAATAATTCTGATAGGGCTAATTTTACGCAATCAGCAGGAGTGCCTGAACATCCCCAAGCTCTAATACCTGGTTCAAATAATTCATCGGCTCTTTCAACTCGCAAAGGTGATTGCAAAGTGAGGCCATGACCTGTAGCCGATCGCTCTTGGTCCGGGCATACTACAGTTACTTTATGCCCTTTTTTTGCCGCGGATTTGGCTAATGCTCTTATTCCTTCAGCAAAAACTCCATCATCATTACTTATTAAAATATTTAACGATTCCATTAATCAATACATTTTATTATGGACGATATTTAAGTAAGATGAAACTATACTTATTTTTACTATATCAGTGAGTCAAATTGAATCATTAAGCCAAATAGAGGAAAAATTAAATAATCTTTCTCTCCTAGCAAATGAAAATATCAAAAATGCTAAAAGTGATGCTGAATTGGATCAATTAAGAATATCATTATTAGGAAAAAAAGGAGAATTATCAATAATATTAAAAACCATGGGTAAATTATCCTCTGTTGATAAGCCTATTATTGGGCAAAAGGCAAACTTGATAAAGATAAACTTGCAAGATTCAATAACTGAGAGAAAAGATCAACTTATTAGTGAAGCTATAGATCAACAGATTCAAGATGAAAAAATTGATGTAACTATTCCTTATATAGGAACAGCTCCAGGTAATAAACACCCCTTAATTTCAACTCAAGATGAGATCATAGATATTTTTTGTGGACTTGGTTACTCAGTAGAGAATGGCCCTGAAATAGAGAGTGATTTTTATAATTTTGAGTCACTTAACATCCCTAAAAATCATCCGGCAAGGGATATGCAAGATACTTTTTACTTAGATGAAAATCGTCTACTCAGGACTCACACTTCACCTGTTCAGATTAGATATCTTGAAAATAATCTGCCCCCTGTAAGAATTATTGCACCAGGAAGAGTTTATAGGAGAGACGCTGTAGATGCTACTCACTCCCCTGTTTTTAACCAAGTAGAGGTTTTATGTATCGATCAAGATATAAATTTTAGTCATTTAAGAGGAACTGTACTAACTTTTTTAAAAACTTTCTTTGGAGATATTCCTGTAAGATTTAGAGCGAGTTATTTTCCGTTTACTGAACCTTCGGCAGAAGTAGATGTTCAGTGGAAAGGTAAATGGTTAGAAGTAATGGGTTGTGGGATGGTAGATCCAAAGGTTTTAGAAAATTTAGGCATAGATTCTGAGAAATGGACTGGATTTGCAGCTGGATTAGGTGTAGAGAGATTTTGTATGGTGAGACATCAGATTGATGATATAAGAAGGTTCTATACTAATGATCTAAGATTCTTAGAACAGTTTTAATATATTTAGTATTTTAAATTAGGTTTCTTTATCAATTTAGTTTAAAATACAAATAGTTTTAAATTTATCGATTGGTACGTAAAGCTGGACTAATCGTCAATGATGGTAAAAAACTGGCTGTTCAAACTGCAATTTCTGTTCAAAAAAAATTGGAAAAATCCAATTATGAAGTTGTAAGAGTAAGTAGTTCAGGAGGTATGGTTGGCTTTGCCAATCCTGATCAACACGTGCGTCCATTAGGGTATTCGAATTGTGTGCCAGAAGGGTTCGATTCGTCTATGGAGTTTGCGATTGTTCTTGGAGGGGATGGTACGGTTCTTTCTGCTGCCCGACAGACAGCTCCAGCAAAAATCCCAATCCTGACTATAAATACTGGGCATTTAGGTTTTCTTGCAGAAGCATATCTTTCGAATTTAGAGGAAGCAATTGATAAACTTATTACCGGTAATTGGGATATAGAAGAAAGAAAAAGTTTAATTATTAGTGTAATGAGAAATGAGCAAAGAAGATGGGAATCTCTTTGTTTGAACGAAATGGCCCTTCATCGAGAACCTTTGACGAGTATGTGTCATTTTGAGATCTCCATAGGTAGACATGCTCCAGTAGATATATCAGCTGATGGAGTTATTTTATCAACCCCCACAGGATCTACAGCTTATTCTTTAAGTGCAGGTGGTCCTGTTATCACTCCCGATTGCCCGGTAGTTCAATTAACTCCAATTGCCCCTCACTCATTAGCTTCAAGGGCTTTAGTTTTTAATGATTCAGAACCAGTTACTGTTTTTCCAGCTACTCCTGAAAGGTTGGTTATGGTGGTTGATGGAAATGCAGGTTGTTATGTTTGGCCTGAAGATAGAGTTCTAATTAGAAAAAGTAAACACTCTGTTAAGTTTATAAGGCTTGAGGATCATGAGTTTTTTCAGGTATTAAGAAATAAATTAGGTTGGGGTTTACCTCATGTTGGTAAACCTGATAAGTAATCTTAAGTTAAATTAGTTTTTTCCCTCTAAGCAAAAATACAGGATTGTTTGGATCCATTCTTATTCCCTCTGAAATACTTAAGCTTTTATAAGTCTGTATTAGATTTAAATTTACTTCGAAATTATTTTCTTTAAGGGTCTCTCTTAGATCTTTAATAGTTTGAATATCAATCAAAGGAATAGCGACAATATCTCCACAATTCATATCTTTAGACAATTCATTAATAATTCGAAGTTTAGTATTTTTATCACATCCACCAATTATTATTCTCCGAGCCATTTTTAGAGAATTATTATTTTTAGAATTGATTAAATTATTTATGTCTTCTTCAAGAATAGCTTTAGGGTAAACTCCTAATCTTCTTGCGTTTTCTAAGATTAATTCCTTTGTACCAATTCTTTTATCAATACAAAATAATTTTAAACTAGGTCTTAATTTTAATGCTTCTAATCCAATTGAGCCACAACCTGCTCCAATATCTAACATTATGCCATTTTCTGGTAACTCTAAATCAGCCAAAATTTGAATTCTAATTTCCCTTTTTGTTAATAAATTTGGTCTGTCTTCAAAAGTTTTAAAAGTATCATCTTTTATTCCGAATAAAGGAATGTTATTTACTTTTTTAAGCTTTTCTTTTCTTAAAAGAACAGCAATATTAAGTTTGGAAATATTTGAGGGTAATTTATCTTTTACATCTAATTTACTTATCTTTTCATTCTTTAAGCCTAATTCCTCGCAAAGCCAAAATTCATAGGAATCATTCAGTTTTAAGTCTACTAGATTATTTTGGATTATTTCTAAGCCTTTGTTTTTTGTATCTGTAAGTATTGCTAATGTTGAAGGCTTTATTTTTAGAGCATCTATTAATTTAGTTGAATCTCTTCCATGAATACTGACATAAATAGCATCTTGCCAAGATATTTTTAGTTTACTAAATGCTAATTGAACGCATGTATTTGATGGATAGAAGCTTAATTCTTCTTTTGAAAAATTTTCTAAAAGTATTCTACCTATACCAAACCAAAGAGGATCACCCCTAGAAAATAAAATTACATCGGTTTTTTGAGATTTAAGCCAATTAATCAATTTATTATCACTTCTGCTAGCGAAAAATAATTTTTCTTTTTTTGTATTATTTTTGGCCCATAATTTAATATCTGTAAAATATGTATCTGGAACTGCAATATTTTCAGTTTTTATAAATAATTTTTGTAATTTTAATGGTAGCTCTTTAAATTCAAAAGAATTAATTCCTATCACATGTATTTTTCTTTTTAGCTCAGTCATAAACTTTTAAGAGGAATAATATATTTTTATTTGTATGTTTAATTATTTTATTCTATTATTTATAAATTAATAATAATAAATTACTTGTCAGACAGGAGAAAGCGATTACACGAAATACTGTTAACTCTAATTAACAATGAAAATAATTTTGAGTTAATAGAGGAAGACTCTAGTGATTTAACATCGAATTATTCTGATAAAGATACTGCGAATTTATCTCGAATTATAGAAAAAAATCGTAATATCATAAGAAGATATCAAGCTCTTGTCAAAACAGCAGTCACCCTAGATGCCCTTATGGATTCTGAAAATGAAGAAAATTACAAAATTAAATAAAAATATTTTTTTTAAGGTTTTACTTTCCTTTGCAATTTTAATTACTCTGATTTTTAACCCGTTAAAAGTTCAAGCAGAAATAGCAGAAACAGAAATTAATGGAGAGATAATTAGTGCTAGCACTGAGTTTCTAAGAGATTTAGATTTTGAAACATGGCAACTAGTTGCATATAAGTCTCCACTCTTTGAAGATAAATTGATCTTAAGGGTAATAGGATATCCTGGTAATCTTAGGATTGATCATCCAACAAATTTACAAGTGGACTCTGGCAGAAAACAGTGGTTATTAACTGATAAAACATCATTAAATGTTGAATTAATTAATGATGGAAGACAAGCTGCTGCAGAATTTGATCTGAATGAACTGATAAGTTCTATTGATAAAAATAGACCACTAAGACTATCATTAGAAGGTGTTTTTTCGGAGTTGCCTGTTCCTCCTTACCTAGTTAAAGAATGGAGATCATTAACTTGATGATTTTTTGATAGATGATTTATAGCAATATTAGTGATATTAAGTGGATGAAAAGAGCTATTTTTTTAGCTTCCCTAGGTAATGGCACAACAAGTCCTAACCCTATGGTCGGAGCAGTGATTTTAGATAAGGATGGAAATCTTATCTCAGATGGATTTCATTACAAATCTGGAATGCCTCATGCTGAAGCTATGGCTTTTAAAAACTTAAAAAAAGATGCAAGAGGTGGAACCATATATATAAATCTAGAACCTTGTTGTCATCAAGGTAAAACTCCTCCATGTGTAGATAAAATAATTTCCTCTGGGATAAAGAGAGTATTTGTTTCTATTGAAGATCCTGACAAAAGAGTTTCGGGTAAAGGTATTAAATTACTTAAAGATGCTGGGATAAAAGTTCATCTAGGATTATGTGAGAAAGAATCATTAGAACTAAATAAGTATTTCATACACAGGAATATTACTGATAATGCTTTTGGTGTGCTGAAATGGGCTATGAGTATAGATGGAAGAGTTGGTTTGAAAAATGGTAAAAGTAAGTGGATTACAAATAAAAATTCAAGATTATTAGTTCACTCTTATAGAGCTCGCTTTGATGCAATAGTGATTGGTGGTAATACATTAAGAAAAGATGATCCTCTTTTAACTTCTCGAGGAATAAGAGAACCTGAACCTTTAAGAGTAGTGTTCACAAAAACTTTAGATTTACCAGAAAAATCAAATTTGTGGGATTGTAACTTAGCTAAGACCCTTGTTGTTTATGATGCTTCTACTGCAAATAAAAAATATCTTAAGCGAATTCCAGAATGTGTAGAGATTAAAGAAATACCCTCTGATAATCCTAAATTGATTTCTAATCTACTAGCCAAAAAAGGTTGTAATAATATTTTCTGGGAATGTGGACCAAAGTTGGCAACTTCAGCTATCAAAGCAGGATGCATCCAAGAAATAATGACTTTTATCGCACCAAAGATATTAGGAGGTGTAAGTAGCATGAACCCCTTTGCTGATTTTGAATTTTCAGATATGAATGAAGTTATTAATTTATATGATCCTGAAATTAGTTTTATCGGCGATGATATTTTTGTGAAGAGTACTATTTAATTAAATTGCAAGTGCTTAATTAAAAAACCGTTCGGTTCTTACCCAAAAAAAGTTATACAGGTACGGAACTCGTTCGTTTAGTTTATAATAAATCCACAATCGATAATAACTATGCCAATAAGACAAGATGATAATCAACCTAATAGAAGATTTGGGATAGTAAATATTATTCTTATTGGTGTTGGAGCATTACTTTTATTCAGTAGCCTCTTCCCTAATCAAAATATGCAGATACCAAGAGTTCCTTACTCTTTATTTATTGATCAAGTGAATGATGGGGAAGTAAAGAGAGCTTATATAACTCAAGAACAAATTAGATATGAATTAAATGGAGCTGAAGAGGGAGCCCCTTCAGTCTTAGCAACTACTCCAATTTTTGATATGGATTTACCACAAAGGTTGGAAAATAAAGGGGTAGAATTTGCTGCAGCCCCTCCCAAAAAACCAAATTTCTTCTCAACTGTTTTAAGTTGGGTTGTACCACCTTTGATTTTTATATTAGTATTGCAATTTTTTGCAAGAAGGAGTATGGGAGGTGGTGGAGCTCAAGGCGCATTAAGTTTTACTAAAAGTAAGGCTAAAGTTTACGTTCCTGATGATGAATCAAAAGTAACTTTTGATGATGTTGCTGGTGTTGATGAAGCAAAAGATGAATTAACTGAAATAGTTGACTTTCTAAAGAAACCAGAGAGATATACAGACATTGGTGCAAGAATTCCCAAAGGTGTTCTTTTGGTTGGACCTCCAGGGACAGGAAAGACTCTGCTATCAAAAGCGGTTGCAGGAGAAGCTGAAGTCCCTTTCTTTATTATTTCGGGTTCTGAATTTGTTGAACTTTTTGTAGGAGCTGGTGCAGCAAGAGTGAGAGATTTGTTTGAACAAGCTAAGAAGAAAGCTCCTTGCATTATTTTTATAGATGAACTAGATGCTATTGGAAAGAGTCGTTCTGGCTCAATGGGTGTTGTTGGAGGTAATGATGAAAGAGAGCAAACATTAAACCAGCTACTTACAGAGATGGATGGTTTTGCCTCAGCTGATAAACCTGTTATAGTTTTAGCTGCAACCAATCAACCAGAAGTTCTTGATGCAGCATTACTAAGACCAGGAAGATTTGACAGGCAAGTTTTAGTTGATAGACCAGACTTATCTGGTAGAAAAACAATTCTAGAAATTTATACCAAAAAAGTAAAATTAGCAGAATCCATTGATTTGGATTCAATCGCTCAAGCTACAAGTGGTTTTGCCGGAGCTGATTTGGCAAATATGGTTAATGAAGCAGCTTTATTGGCTGCTAGAGCAAAAAGAAAAAGTGTTGAGCAACAAGATTTAAGTGAAGCTATTGAAAGAGTAGTAGCTGGCCTAGAGAAAAAAAGTAGAGTTCTCCAGGATGATGAGAAGAAAGTTGTTGCTTACCACGAGGTTGGACATGCGATTGTTGGCCATCTAATGCCAGGAGGATCAAAAGTAGCGAAGATTTCAATTGTACCTAGGGGTATGAGTGCATTGGGATACACACTTCAACTCCCTACTGAAGAGAGATTCCTAAATTCCAAAGATGAATTGAAAGGTCAAATTGCTACTCTCTTAGGAGGTCGTTCTGCCGAAGAGGTCGTGTTTGGGAAAATTACTACAGGTGCGTCTAATGACCTTCAAAGAGCAACAGATATAGCTGAACAAATGGTAGGTACTTTTGGGATGAGTGATATTCTTGGTCCTCTCGCTTATGATAAACAAGGTGGTGGACAATTTTTAGGAAATGGTAATAATCCTAGAAGATCAGTCAGTGATGCTACAGCTCAAGCTATAGATAAAGAAGTCAGAGATTTAGTGGATGATGCTCATGAAACTGCATTAAATATTTTAAGGAATAATTTGCCTTTGCTTGAATCGATTTCTCAAAAAATTCTTCAAGAAGAGGTTATTGAAGGTGAAGATCTAAAAAATCTGCTTGCGGAAACTAAAATGCCAGCATAGTAGAATCTATAACTTATTAAAAAGATTTATGATAAAACCAAACAAGTTTGCTAATAAAAATTTTTTATCAAGCTTGGATTTCTCAACTGATGAGGTTTTTCATATCTTAGATCTTGCAAAAAATTTTAAAAATAAAGATTTAAATATTGATCTAAAAAATAAAGTTTTGGGTTTAATATTTGATAAGTCATCAACTCGCACAAGAGTTAGTTTTCAAGTCGCCATGTCAAGGCTTGGGGGCACGACTATCGACCTTAATCCCACAACCTCACAAATAGGAAGAGGAGAACCAATTAAAGATACTGCAAGAGTCTTAAGCAGATATTGCGATGTGATGGCAATTAGAACGTTTAATCATTCAGATTTGGAAGAATATGCAAAGTGGTCTACGAAACCAGTTATTAATGCTCTTACAGATTTAGAACATCCATGTCAGGTTTTAGCTGATTTTTTAACAATCCAAGAGGAATTTCTTGATTTTAAAGATGTAGTTTTGACATTTATAGGTGATGGTAATAATGTTGCAAATTCTCTTATTTTATGTGGAGCATTATTAGGAGTAGAAGTGAGAATTGCCTGTCCTAAAGGTTATGAACCTAACTCTTTGGTAATAGATAAAGCATACGATATATATAAAAATAAGAAATTATTAAAAATCACTAATGATCCTAATACTGCTGTTTTAGGATCAAATGTTCTTTATACAGATGTTTGGACATCTATGGGTGAAGAAAAGCAAAAAGAAGAGAAAGATAAAGTTTTTAATGGATTTACTATTGATAGTGATTTAGTAAGCAAGGCTGATAAAGATGCAATTATTCTTCATTGCCTTCCTGCGTATAGATCTAAAGAGATAACTGATGAAGTGATTGAGGGTAAAAAAAGTAAAATTTTTCAGCAAGCAGAAAATAGAATGCATGCTCAGCAAGCACTTTTATCATGCCTTCTCTCTTAATATTATTTGCGAATTCACTAATTTATAGGTACAAATGTATTAGAGTACATTTGTTTTCATGACAACTTCAGCTGATAATAACCTTACTGATGCTCAAAATGAGCTTTATGACTGGATAAAAAGTTATATGAAAGATTTTCAACATAGTCCTTCAATTAGACAAATGATGGAAGCTATGCGATTGAAATCTCCAGCGCCAATTCAAAGTCGCTTAAAACACTTACAAGAAAAAGGATATATTTCATGGCAAGAAGGTAAAGCAAGAACAATGCAAATAGTTGATGAAATTATAGAAGGAGTTCCAATTATGGGTTCGGTTGCAGCTGGAGGTTTAATTGAAACTTATTCTGATTTACAAGAAAATTTAGATATTACAGATGTTTTAAAAAAGAAGGATGTTTTTGCGCTTAGTGTAAATGGAGATTCAATGATCGATGCTTGCATAGCTGATGGAGATATGGTTTTAATGGAGCCAATAAAGGATGCTTATTCAATTAGAAACGGGACAATTGTTAGTGCTATGGTGCCAGGTCTTGGCACTACTTTAAAATATTTTTTTAAGAAAGAAGGGAAAATATTTTTAGAGGCAGCAAATACTGCTTATGAGCCAATAGAGCTTAATTTGGATGAGGTGGTTTTTCAAGGGAAACTTTTAGCTGTCTGGAGAAAAATCTAAAGTACTTTATAGTAAGTAAATATACATATATATTTACCCTAACTTAAGTACATTCTTTAAGAAAAACACTTTATGTTAGCATGAAATTATGTTGTAATTTTAGTGAATATTAATGATTAATTTATTAATATATGGAGGTTATCATAGTGATTATATATACACAAATCATTTATCAGTAGGTTTATCTAGTCTGTCTAATATTAATACTTTTCCTGTCTTTTACCATAAGAATAGAAACAAGATTTTAAATAAAAAAAATCATTATTTTCCTCCAATTAAACAAATTAAAGACTTTTTAGAAGACTTAATTATTAAAAATAATATTACGCACGTAATTAATTATAATACCAATCACTTTTCTGATTATTTAATAGATCTTTTAAAAAAATCTCATGATTTGAAGATAAGTGTTTATTATAATGACTGTCCTTTTTCTTCTCATTTCTCTAAATTAATTTATTATAAAAATCAAAGAAAAGCCTTTTCTAAATATGACCATATTTTTGTTTATAGAAAGGAGGATAAGGTGAATTTTATTAAAAACTATCACATAAAAAAGTCATCTATTACAATCGTACCTCCATCTTGTCCTGAGAGAAAATATTTAAAGCTAATAGATTCATCAAATAAATATTTGTATGACTTTGCTTTTCTGGGTCATTATGAACGTGATGGAAGGCTTAAAGTTATTCGCCAATTGTTGAACTTAGGTTATAAATGTCTAGTAGTTGGTCTAAATTGGTCAGCTGAAAAAATAGGGATTTCTAATATTGGTAATTCAAGAATTCAAAATAAACATTTGGATTATTCTGATTATTTGTCTTTGCTATCTTCTGCCAAAGTAAATCTAGGATTTATTTCTCTTATTAATAATGATTTGTACACTAGAAGATATTTTGAATCTCCTTTCTCAAATTCAATATTTTTAGCATATGAATCCGAATTCTATAAAGAACTATGTGAAAATATGCCTAATATTTTATTTTATAAAAATAGAACCCCAACTATTGATGATTGCATAAGAGCTTACGATTTTTCAAATCTCTCTTCACATTATCCAAGTAAAGAGCAAAAATCACTTTTTTATGAAAAGAACTCTATATATAAAAGAGCAAATTTATTTGAAGATTTTTTAAAAAATTAATATTTAAATTCTTTTTAAAGAATTTAACATTTATCTATGATTTTAATTTTTTATTTATGTTTCTAAATTATTAATTATCAATTTTTGAATATTGTCTGTTGGTAAATAATCATTAATTAGATATTTAGATTCCACATCATATATATTTTTACCATATCTAAAGAAAATACCTTCTGGAATATGGTAAGCAGAAGAAGATGTATTTTCTTTAATTTGCTTAAGAATTAATCCTTCCACTTTTATTTCATTATTATTTTTTTTAAAAAAGATATTAGTTTCATTGGAGTAAAAATAAAAACTTAATGTTGAATCGGTTCTTGTTCTTAGCTTTATGGAAGCATTTGTAGAAATCTGTTCAAATGCCTTGACCACTTTTTCAATTAAGACCTTGTTGGTATTAATTGTGTATAGCGGTACCATTGATGGACCAACGTCGATTGATATTTCTTCCCCAATAATAGTTCTTAAAAAAGCGTTTAAATTTTTTATTGCCCAGAATTGATTTTGTGTTTTATATCCTTCGCATGCAGATTGTCCCATGCTTGAAAGGATCCATAG
>QCUB01000015.1 GCA_003210895.1 Prochlorococcus sp. AG-676-M04 | reverse complement strand
AGATAAAAAGTGGAGATAGTATTTTTAAATTTGATCAAATTTATGATCAATTCACCCTTGATATTGCCCTAGAGCAACAATTATTTGGACCTTTAATTCTTAAAACTCTTTCTAAGTTGAATTTAGATAGTGATTCAAAAGATTATGGTGATTTCATAAACTCTAAAATCCAATTAACTTGGAAAAAGAGATCATATGAGCTTGGTATTTTCTACCAACCAAATAATCAGTCAGGAGGAATCAATTTTACATTATTTGGTTTCGAATAACTGAAATTAATTAGTACTGAATTGTATATATGGTAATTCATTTATTTTTTTTTCTATTAAATATTTATTTTCAAGTAGATTAGAGGTTGCATCCCACTCCCCAGATAAAAACATTTTTTTTGTAGTTTCTTTTATTTCAAGATTAAATTTTAAATCTTTTGATACGGCAGTACTTTTGAAAAGGTCAATCTCAAAGAATAAATTTTTATTAGCTATATATTCTTGGATATTTTTTATTGAGTTCCTTGGAAGAGTAAAACATGGAATGCCAATAGCAATACAATTGCTGTAAAAAATATCAGCAAAACCCTCTCCAATTATGGCTTTTATTCCCCATCTCATTAATGCTTGGGGGGCATGTTCTCTACTTGAACCACATCCAAAATTACTATTCACAATAAGTATTGATGCGTCTTTTTTAGCCTCTAAATCAAAGGGGTGATTCCCTTTAAGAGTTTTACGATCATCTATAAAAACAGATTTACCTAAGGAATCAAAGTCAATACACTTTAGAAATCGAGCAGGAATTATTCGATCAGTATCTATGTCATCTCCAATTAATGAGATACAGTAACCGTTTATTTGTGAAAATTTCCCTATGGGAGGTTTGAATTTATCCATTATTTACTTATAAAATCTCTTACATCACTTACTTTCCCTGTTATGGAGGCTGCAGCAACCATTGCTGGGCTCATTAAGAGTGTTCTTCCACATGGAGATCCTTGCCTTCCTTTGAAATTCCTGTTACTAGAACTCGCACTAACTTGATTTCCTATTAGTTTATCTGAATTCATAGCTAAACACATTGAGCATCCTGGCTCTCTCCACTGAAAACCAGCCTTTATGAATATTTTATCAAGACCTTCCTCTTTTGCCTCTTTAGCAACTTGCTCTGATCCTGGGACTACAAAAGCTTTCACATGATTTGCTACTGTATTATGTTCTAATACTTTAGCTGCGACTCTTAAGTCACTTATTCTACCATTAGTGCAACTACCTATAAAACAAACATCAATTGGTGTATCTTTAATTGGTTGACCGGGTTTGAAACCCATATATTCAAAAGCTTCTCCGGCAATAAATTGGTCATTTGGATGCATATCTTTTAATGAGGGTATTTTTTGATTTATGCCTAAACTTTGTCCAGGAGTAATTCCCCATGTAATAGTAGGTTCCACCTTGGATGCATCTAATTTCACTACATCATCATAAATAGAACTTTCATTGCTTCGTAATGATTTCCACCACTTAACAGCCTGAACCCAATTTTCATTTTGAGGAGAATATAATCTACCCTTGATATAGCTAAAGGTTTTTTCATCAGGATTTATGTAACCGCATCTTGCTCCTCCCTCAATAGACATATTGCATATAGTCATTCTTTCTTCCATTGATAATGCACTAATAGCGGGACCAGCAAATTCATAGGCATAACCCACTCCAGCTTTTACACCAAGATGATTAATGATATGAAGTATTAAATCCTTAGCATAAATTCCATTTGATAATTTATTTTCACACCAAATTTGTCTGACTTTTAGCCTATTCATAGCTATTGTTTGACTGGCAAGTACGTCTCTAACTTGGCTTGTACCAATACCAAAAGCAATTGATCCAAAAGCTCCATGTGTTGAAGTATGAGAATCCCCACATGCGATAGTCATTCCTGGCTGAGTTAATCCAAGCTCAGGAGCCACTACATGAACTATTCCTTGATTGCCACTCCCAATATTAAAAAATTTAATTTTGTGTTTGATACAGTTCTTTTCTAAAGTGTCAATCATTTGTTCTGCGAGATTGTCTTTAAAAGGTCTACTTTGATTATCAGTTGGAACAATATGATCAACCGTAGCCACAGTTCTACTTGGGAATTTTACCTTTAAATTTTTATCTTCTAAAGCTCCGAACGCTTGCGGACTAGTAACTTCGTGAATAAGGTGAAGACCGATAAAGATTTGATCAGAGCCGCCAGAAAGATTTGCAACCTTGTGTAAATCCCAAACATTATCAAATAAGGTGTTTTGACTCAATTTGCAAAAAAATTACTTACTATTAGATAATAAGATTAATCTAAGGCTGTTTAAACACACATTTACACTTAGTTTTTGAATTTCAGTTCTATTTCTTGTTAAACTGAACATCTTTTTGATATTGGTAATATGATCATTCGGACCTGCAATTGATATATAAACTAATCCAACTGGCTTTTCTTTGCTACCTCCAGCGGGACCAGCGATGCCACTAATCGCAATTGACCAATCAGAATTGAGTTTTTCTTTTGCATTAATTGCCATTATTTCAGCAACCTCTTGAGAAACAGCACCAAATTTTTTGATCAGATCATCTGGAATATTTAATAATGATTGTTTTATTTCATTACTGTAGGCAATAATACTGCCTTTAAAAACCTTAGATGATCCTGCTATTGAAGTAATATATGAGGAGAGAAGACCTCCTGTGCAGGATTCTGCAAACACTAGAGATTCTTTTCTTTTTAATAATTCGTTTATTAATACGCTTGATAAATTATCATCATTTTCACCATAAATAAATTTTGCAAATTCTTTTTGTAATTCTTCTTTTACAGGTTTAATTATATTTCTAGCCTCTAATTCATTTTTAGATCTTGCGGTTATTCTGAGCTTAACCTCCCCTAAATTTGCGTATGGTGCAACAGTTGGGTTTTTGAGTTTTAAAAGGTGACCAATCTTGTCTGAAATACTAGACTCTCCTATTCCTGAAAATTTAAGGATATTTGAGAAAAATGCATAACCATCTGAAAAATTATTTTTAAGATAACTTACTGCAGTTTCTTTCCACATGGCTTTTAATTCACTTGGCACTCCAGGAAAAGTTAGTATGGTAAATCCCTTTATAGGTGCCCATATCATCCCAGGAGCAGTACCTCTGGGATTATTAATAATAAGAGCATCTTTTGGGAAAAAACATTGCTTTCTTAAACTAGGATTATCGAAATTTGCACTTGAGTTTGAAAGCTTTTTTTTCATTTGATCCCATAAATAAGCCCTTTCAAAAAGAGAGGCATTAAAAGATTTAGCAATAGCCTCAGTTGTTAGGTCATCCGGAGTAGGCCCAAGCCCTCCTGTTGTTATTAGCAGATTACTTCTTAAAGATATTTCTTTAACTAAATTGCCGATTCTATTTCCATTATCTCCAACAGTTGATTGCCTGAAATGATTAATTCCTAATGATGATAACTCTTCAGAAATCCATTGAGCATTAGTATTTACTATATTACCTAAAAGTAATTCAGTTCCTATAGAAAGAATTTCAACACCTTTAAGATTGGGATCATTTAATTGATGGTTCAAGTTTACTTTGATAAAGAGGAAAACGATTACATAAATTTAATACTCTGTCTTTACATTTTTTTTCGATTAATAAATCATCTGGATTGAGTAGTCTATCAGCGATAATTTCACCAACTTCAATAAATGCTTCTTCATTAAAACCTCTAGTAGTTAATGCTGCAGTTCCTAATCTCAAACCACTTGTGACAAAAGGCGATTCTGGATCAAATGGGACTGTATTTTTATTAGCTGTAATGTTTACTTCACTTACTAGTAAGTCAGCAACTTTGCCTGTCATATTTATACTTCTTAAGTCAAGTAAAACAATATGATTATCAGTACCTCCACTAACAATATCTATTCCTCTTTTGATTAAAGTTGAAGACAAAACTTTTGCATTATTAATAACTTCTTTTGAGTATCTAACAAAGTTTGGCTGTAAAGCTTCTCCAAATGCAACAGCTTTAGCTGCAATAATATGTTCTAAAGGCCCACCCTGAGTTCCAGGGAATACAGATTTATCAAATTTCTTTCCAAATTCTTTATCTTTACATAAAATCAACCCTCCTCTAGGACCTCTCAAGGTTTTATGAGTAGTGGTAGTTACTACATCACAATATGGAATTGGATTAGGGTGAAGTTTACTTGCAACTAGTCCAGCTATATGAGCTATATCAGCCATTAGAAAAGCTCCAACTTCATCAGCAATTCTTCTGAATGATTCAAAGTCAATAGTTCTTGGATAAGCAGAATATCCACAAATAATTAGTTTTGGTTTTGTAGCTAAAGCAATATCTCTTATTACTTTAAAATTTAATTTATTAGTTTCTTTATCAACTCCATAGTGCACAGCATTAAACCACTTTCCGCTCATATTTACTGGAGATCCATGGGTTAAATGCCCACCATGAGACAAATCCATTCCTAAAATCGTGTCTCCAGGATTTAGTAAACTTAAAAAAACAGCTGCATTTGCTTGTGCTCCACTATGAGGTTGAACATTCACCCAATCTGCATCAAAAAGTTGTTTAGCTCTCTCTATTGCTAGTTCTTCTATCTCATCAACAAACTCACAGCCACCGTAATATCTTTTTTGAGGAAGTCCTTCAGCGTATTTATTTGTTAAGATTGATCCCTGAGCTTGCATTACTGCAGTTGAAGCAAAGTTTTCGCTAGCTATTAATTCAAGATGCGTTTCTTGTCTATTTTTTTCTAAATTAATTAGATTAGATATTTTCGGATCACTTTCTTTAAGTTCTTGAAGAATATTCATTAAAATAAGGGAAGTTGTAATTTAAATATAAACTATATTTTAAAGGAAAATATAAAAAAAATATTTCATAATTTTTAACGCGCCTGGAGAGATTCGAACTCCCGACACCCTGATCCGTAGTCAGGTGCTCTAATCCACTGAGCTACAGGCGCATATTTATGTAATATCTCTGGTCCTGGGTCTCTAAGTCAACTAGATTTCAGCTAAAATATCTATTATTAACAATCTAAATTTATAAATTATGCCGATTAAATGGTATGGCAATGGTAATTCAGAAGATCCCACTTACAAACATTTCTCTCGAATAGTAAATTTTGTAATTCATTGCATGATTTTTACTGCTGTTGTTAGTGGAACTTGGCTTTTTAAAGAGATTAAGTATGACTTTGATTTTTTTAACAATTTTGCAATTTTATGGGCAGTTATTCTCTTATCTCATTTGCTTTTCATATTTATAAAAAAACCAAAGGAATATAAAAAACAATCAACTTAAGTTTTTAACTATGGACGATCAGACGCAAATTAGTGATCTAGAGAACATTATTTCAGAAAAGATTTTTATAAAAATTGAAAAATGGAATTTGTATCTTGGAGATGCTGGTTTAGCAAGGAATCTAGCAATTGAATGCATTAGTAATTTCAATAGAAGTAGTCAAGAGGCAGCAAAATTGAGTTTAAACAAAATTAAAGTTAAGATCGGAGATGGTAAAGAAACGATTCCTTTATCTAGATTGGTTACTTCATCGCAAATATCTGATTTAGAAGAAATTCTTGATGATTTATAAAAAAAATTAATTATTTGCTGAATGATAGATTGAATTTATTTACTCCAAATAACTTAGTTGTTAAGAAATAAATTACGAAAAATATCAAAATAGCTGTTATTGTTATTAATAAATTCAATATGTTTGCGTTTAAAGCCTCTAAATTTGTGATAACTGAGTGGCAAATTGTACTCGTAATTAAGCATGCCAGCGAGATAAAAAGAATCTTTTTTAATAGTAGAGTTTTAGGTAAATTGATTTTATAATTTTTTAAATTTAAAGAAAGCAGGATACAAATAATCAAGTTGACTATTCCTGAAGAAAGAATTATTCCAATAACACCAAAATTGTAAGGCAATAAGTTTCCAAAATTATTAATTGGAGCTCCAATTAAAAACCAATCAAAAAAAACATTAAGAATTATTCCTGCTAAAGACAATTGAAAAGGTATCTTTGGTTTCTCAATTGCGAAGTATGTTCTAACTAGTAAATCTCGGTAAAGGTAAAAGGGAATTCCAACTGCATATGCAATTAAAATATTTTTAACTAATAAGAGTGCCTCGTAGTTAAAAGCCCCTCTTTGAAAAACAAATTGCACTATTTGATTGTTAAAAGTTATAAAAAGGCCTGTTAAAAAAAAAGTTGTTAAAAAACAGTATTCTATTCCTAAAATTAAGCTTTTTTCTAAATTTCTATTATCTTTACTGAACTTAAATTTAGATAACTTTGGAAGTAGTGGCAAAATCAAAGCATTTGATAAGACTCCAAGTGGTGCTTGTATAAGGAAATTACCGTACGCTAATCCTGATGCTGCTCCTTGAAAGCTTGAAGCAAAAAACATATCAACAAAAACATTTATTTGCCCTAGACCTGATGAAATGGATGCAGGAGCGATTAATTTGAAGATTCTTTTTTCTTCGTTTTTAACTGAATGGGTTATTGATTTGAGTGTAAAAAAGCCAATCTTATAAATTTCCCAGAATTGTATAGCAAATTGTATGAAAGTACCTGTCAAGGTTGCTAAGGCTAGTAATCCCGTATAAAAAAAATAATTTGAAGTTGTATTTTGATAATTTAAAAACCAACTAATTAAAATAAATAAAATAGTTGTAAGACTGGTGAAAGCTGGACTTATGCTTGAGATGAAAAATTTATTTTTTGAATTTAGGGCTCCAAAACTTAACCCTATAAAAGCTGATAAGGGGATGCAAGGAGTTAGGGTTTTTAATTGGTAAGTTGCAATAGCTTTGGATTCAGCACTTAAGTTTGGGCCTATTAAATCTATAAGAAAACCGGAATTAAAGAATACAATTATTCCTATAATAAAAAATAAAAAAGTTAATTTAATACTTACTTTTGTTAAAACAATTGCGCCATTCCGTTTATCTAGAGGAGTTATGACAGCTACAACAGCATTATGTAATGGGCCATTTATTCCTCCAATAATTATAAGTAAAAAGCCAGGAATTATGTAGGCGTAATTAAAGGCATCGTATGTTATTCCAATTCCAAAGGCTGCAGCAATAAATATTTGTCTTATAAAACCAGCTAGTTTACTAAGCGACGTAGCTAACGAAATTGAAACCACATTATTTTTAAAATATGAATTCATGTGGTATTAATTAAAACTTTATTCATGAGGATCAAGATTCAATTATATTTTATTTTTAATGTACAACATAATTTATGAATGATCGGTTAATTGAATTTGAACCCTTAATTGAAGGCATTTTAATTAAAAGATACAAAAGATTTCTTGCAGATATCCAAGTAGATAATGGAGAAATAGTTACTGCTCATTGCGCTAATACAGGCCCTATGAAGGGACTTTTAAAAGAAGGAGCTAAAGTGCGGATAAGCTTTTCTTCCTCTAATAAAAGAAAGTTACCTTGGACTTGGGAACAAGTAAAAGTATTAGGCAGTAATAATAAAGAAGTTTGGGTTGGGATAAATACTTTGTTTGCAAACAAAGTAATAAAAAAAGTTATTGAGCAAAACTTGCTAAAAGATCAACTTGGGGATATAGCTAAAATTAATTCTGAAGTACCTTACGGTAAAGATAAAAAAAGTAGAATTGATTTTCTTTTAACTCCAAAATCTTCAAATCCTGATAATCGTAACATTTATATTGAGGTTAAAAATACTACTTGGACAAAAAAAAATGTAGCTCTTTTTCCTGATTCAGAGACGAAAAGAGGACAAAAACATTTAAGAGAATTGAAAGTTTTAATCCCTCAAAGTAAAAGTGTTTTGGTTCCTTGTATCACCAGAAAAGACGTAGATTATTTTTCACCTGGAGATGAAGCAGATCCATTGTACGGAAAGCTTTTTAGAGAATCAACTAATGCAGGGATGTTATTAATACCATGTTGTTTTGAATTCCATAGAGATCATGTCACTTGGAAAGGGTTTAGGCCTTTGAAATTAGACTAACAAGTTGGTAATTTTTTAATCTTAAGCGAATAAATATCTTAATTTAACAAAAATAGTCAAGTGTGCAACTATTAAATTGGTATAAACGACTACTAGACATACTTAAGTTTTCTGAGCAAAATTATATATGAAAGGAAACAGGACTTCCTGTTTTTTTGCAGACTAATTTTTTTTTATGACCACTGCTTTGCAAACGCCTCAAAGGCGCTCTAGGTCCAAACTCCAAGACGCAAGTCTTGTTAATGGACCTATGCTCCTTTTGAGGAGTATTCGAGGATTTAGTTCAAACCGCTCAATGTTGTGGCTTGCAACTGTTCCTCTAGCTCTGTTTGGTTTAGGTATTTTTAATCTTTCTGCTCATGCAGGCGATCTACCTGAGTTGAATGCAGCTTTTCTTGCTAATAATCTATGGCTACTTATTGCTACGATTTTAGTTATCTTTATGAACGCCGGCTTCGCGATGGTAGAAGCAGGTATGTGTCGTTCTAAGAACGCCGTCAACATACTTGCTAAAAACCTATTCGTATTTGCACTTGCCGTTACATCTTATTGGGTTATCGGTTACTCCTTAATGTATGGAGATAGTGTAGCTGGCGGATGGCTATATTTTATGGGCCTATTTTTTGATCCAACAGTAACTGCTGAAACAGTTGCAGATGCTGGATTAGTTCCAACAGTTGACTTCTTGTTCCAGTCTGCTTTCGCAGGCACTGCAGCAACAATCGTTTCCGGTCTTGTCGCTGAAAGAGTAAAATTTGGTGAATTTGTTGTTTTTGCAATTGTTTTAACAGCATTTATTTATCCAGTTGCTGGTAGTTGGAAATGGAACGGTGGTTGGCTAGATGCACTTGGTTTTGTTGACTTTGCCGGTTCTTCAATTGTTCACTCAGTTGGAGCATGGGCAGGTTTAGTCGGAGCTATGCTTCTAGGACCAAGAATTGGTAAATACTCTGATGGAAAGCCACAGGCCATGCCTGGTCACAATATGGCTATTGCCACATTGGGTGCATTAGTTCTATGGATAGGTTGGTATGGATTCAATCCAGGTTCACAACTTGCTATGGATCAATGGGTTCCATATGTTGCTGTAACAACTACTCTAGCAGCAGCAGCTGGTGCTATCGGAGCAACTATTGTTTCTACTTTAACTTCAGGAAAGCCTGATCTTACAATGATCATTAACGGTATTCTTGCTGGTTTGGTAAGTATTACTGCAGGTTGTGGTGACATGACTCTTGCAGGGGCTTGGTTTGCTGGACTAGTTGGGGGTATTATCGTAGTATTCTCTGTTGCAGCACTTGATGCAGCTGAAATTGATGATCCTGTTGGTGCATTCTCTGTTCACGGAGTTTGTGGCGTATGGGGTACTCTAGTTATTGGTCTTTGGGGAACTGCAGTTCAAGGAGATGGAGCAGGTATGGGATTGTTCAATGGTGGTGGTATTAATCTACTTCTTGTTCAAGCTCTTGGTGCAGCAGCTTATGCTATCTGGACACTTGTTACATGTTGGATTGCTTGGTCTGTTATTGGAGGATTATTCGGAGGAATCCGTGTATCTGAAGAAGAAGAGACACAAGGCTTAGACATTGGAGAGCATGGAATGGAAGCATATCCAGACTTTGCATCTGCTAAATAAGCTAAAACTAAATAAAAATTCAGAAACTTGACTTATGTCAGGTTTCTTTTTTTTTGCAAAAAATTAATTTAAATGATGTAATATTTAGTTATGGATACTCAAGCCGTAAAACATACCATACAACATTCGGGAAGGTATAACCGCAAAGGATTTGAATCGCCTACTAAACGTGCCAAGGCTTTAGGAGAATCTTATCAAAGTGATTTAATAGGATCAATAAGAGAAAATAATTTTAGTTTCGAAGAAGGTAGATTAAAAATAAAACTTGCTAAATCCTTTGGTTTTTGTTGGGGGGTTGAGAGAGCAGTTGCTATGGCCTATGAAACCAGAAGACATTATCCTCATGAAGTTATTTGGATGACGAATGAAATTATTCATAATCCATCTGTTAATAATCATCTAAGTAGGATGAATGTAAAAATAATTTCTGCCAAAAATGGGATAAAGGATTTTTCTTCAGTATCTAGAGGTGATGTTGTAATACTTCCTGCTTTTGGAGCTACAGTTCAAGAGATGCAATTATTGCATGAAAAAAAATGTCAGATAATTGATACTACTTGTCCTTGGGTTTCTAAAGTTTGGCATACTGTTGAGAAGCATAAAAAGCATACTTTTACGTCTATTATTCATGGTAAATATAAACATGAAGAAACTCTTGCAACTAGATCATTTGCAGGAGATTATTTAGTTGTTTTTGATTTGGCTGAGGCTAAATATGTATCGAACTATATTAAAGGAAACGGGGATAAAAATAAATTCATGAATAAGTTTGCAAAAGCTTGTTCAGATGGATTTGATCCTGATATTCATCTTGAGAGAATAGGAGTTGCAAATCAAACGACAATGCTTAAAAGTGAAACAGAAGAAATTGGGAAACTTTTTGAAAATACCATGTTAACCAAATATGGTCCAGGAAATATTAATGATCATTTTTTAGCTTTTAATACTATTTGCGATGCAACAGAAGAAAGACAAGATGCGATGTTTTCTTTAGTAGATCAAGACTTGGATATTCTTGTAGTTATTGGTGGTTTTAATTCTTCAAATACGACTCATTTGCAGGAAATTGCAATAACTAATAATATTGAATCTTTTCATATTGATATATCAGATAGAATTTCTGTTGAGAATAATTCAATTTGTCATAAACCTCTTGAATCTGAATTGATTTTGAAAAAGAATTTTATTCCAGATGGTGAAATTAAGGTAGGTATTACATCTGGAGCTTCAACTCCCGACAAGGTAGTCGCTGATGTTATTGAAAAGTTAATTGCTATCACTAAGTAAATATTTATATTTATGATTAGTTTTTAACTTAATTAATTACATATTTCCTAAAGATCTACTTTATTATCTAGAATAATCAAAAATAATCGAAGTATGGAAGACACAGCACAATCAAAACAAGATCAAACAGCCAAAATGAATGCTTCAAAGGCTCCCCAAAAGGTTGAGGTTGTTGTGGCTAATCCTTCTTCAAATTCTGAGGTAAATATATTAGGAGAATTATCCATTTTTATTCTAAGAATTGGTTTTAGTGTTTTGATGATTCATCATGGCTTGGAAAAGCTACAAGATCCTCAAGGGTTTGGAGAATTTGTTGTAGGTAAATATTTTCCTTTTTTACCGGGTGATCCCGTACTTTGGACCTATGGAGCTGCTATTACCCAATTAGTATGTCCATTAGGATTGGCTTTAGGAATTTTTGCAAGACTTTGTTCACTTGGTCTTTTTTCTACAATGGCATTTGCAGTTTATTTCCACCTTTTAGATACAGGTTTAGAAGGATTTCCATTAGCAGTAGTAGAGGGGCATAATTATGCTTTTGAGCTTTCTTTCATATACGGAGCTATTTCTCTTTATTTTTTATGTGCAGGTCCAGGAAGGTTAGCTTTACTACGTAAGACAAATAAAATAACTTATTATCCAAAAACAAATTGACTTAATGTAGAAAATGCCTACTTTTTGTAAATATCATAGAAATTCCTTTTGAATCACACATTTTAATACTTTCCTCATCTCTAATACTCCCTCCTGGCTGAATAATAGACCTTATTCCATACTTATCTGCGAGTTCTACGGTATCTGCGAATGGGAAAAAACCATCGCTTGCTAAAACCCCTCCAGAACCATTTTCTTTAGAGGCTTCTAGTGCTATTTTTGAAGCTCCAACTCTATTCATTTGCCCAGCTCCGATTCCGAGAGTTTGTTGATCTTTTGCAATCACAATGGCATTAGATTTAACATGTTTACAAATTTTCCAGGCAAATTTCAAATCTAAATACTCTTGTTCACTTGGATTATTTTTAGTTACTGAAATCCAATTATCTTCGTTATTTTCCTCCATATCACAGTCTTGTATCAGTATCCCTCCCATAATTGACTTAGAAGAAGTTTGTTTTCCTTGAGGGAGAACACCTTTAGGTAATCTTAAAACTCTTAAATTTTTTTTAGTTTTGAAGATTTCTAAAGCTTCTTTATCAAAGGATGGTGCAACTACACACTCTAAAAAAATATCTTTAAGATTTAGAGCAGCCTCTTTATCAACATTGGCATTAAAAGCAACTATGCCTCCAAAAGCACTAACTGGATCGCATTTTAATGCGTTCTTGAAAGAATTAGATGCTGAATTACTTATCGAAGCCCCGCAAGGATTGTTATGTTTTAAAATTACCGCTGCGATTGATTTTGCTTCAAAGTTATGCTTTGATTCATAACCAAATTCTAATACAGTTGAAAGAGCTGATTCAAGATCTAATAAGTTGTTATAGCTTAACTCTTTGCCTTGTATTTGATCTGCTGAGTTCCAGCCAACATTATTTAATCCATACCATAATGCATTTTGATGTGGATTTTCTCCATATCTTAATTCTTTTATTAGCGGAAACGATTCTATGAAATTAGAGGGTTTTAAGTCCTTCTCTTTACACATCCAATTAGATATTGCTGCGTCGTAACTAGCAGTATGTTGAAACGCCTCAAATGCTAATTTAATTTTGTACTCCTTTTTAAGAGGTCCTTCTTTTAGCTCTTCAATATAATCTTTGTATTGCTTAGGATCCACTAAGACTGCTACATCAGCATGATTTTTAGCTGCAGAACGAATCATAGAGGGACCTCCTATATCAATATTCTCAATCGCTTCTTCCCAAGAACATTGCTCTTCCACTTTTTTCTTAAAGGGATATAAATTAACAACCACCAAATCAATTAATTCGAGTTTGTTTACTTCTATTTCTTTCTGATGCTTCTCATCGGATCTTTTAGCAAGAATCCCTCCATGAATCTTTGGATGTAAAGTTTTAACTCTCCCATCTAGAATTTCTGGAGATTTAGTAAAATCTGCAACTTTAATAACAGGAACTTTTGCATCTATTAAGTGCTTTGCGGTCCCACCACTTGATAGAATCTTATAACCAAATTTTTCAACTAAAGTCTTACAAAATGGAATGATATTTGTTTTATCAGAAACACTTACTAAAGCTAATAACGGCATTACAAAAAAAATGATTACTTAAGAATATAAACATGAAATACGATATCAATCATGAATTTGTTTCGATTAGCTCTCAAACCGCAAAGCACAGGATTATTTTAATTCATGGTTGGGGAGCTAATGCAGATGACCTTTTACCAATAGGGAAAGAAATCAAAGAAATATCTAAGGTCGATTTTGAAGTTTTATCTTTAAGAGCTCCAGGATTGCACCCTAATAATTCTGGGAGGCAATGGTATGGCTTATATCCTCCTAATTGGAATGCGGCGGCGGATGAAGTAAATAAACTTCTTTTATCAATTAAGAAGTTGGATACTCGTAACATTCCTCTCAAAAAAACAATTTTGTTGGGTTTCTCTCAAGGAGGAGCAATGGCAATAGATGTAGGTTGTAAATTAGATATAGGTTTAATTGTTTCTTGTAGTGGATATCCTCACCCTAATTGGAACCCTAATGAAAAATGCCCTCCAATATTAATTAGTCATGGTTCAATGGATGAAGTAGTACCTATATCAGCCTCTAAAAATATTTATCAAAGAATTAAAAGTATTTCCCAGAACTTTTGTGAATTAAATGAATTTGATGGTTACCACCAAATAAATCCTAACTTAGTTCATCTCATCAATTTAAAGATTAAAGAGTTGTTTTAAACAAAAGCATATTCGTACTCTTCAATTTCTTCCCAATCATCTGCTGTAAGTTCTAAACCTTCAAATATTTTTTCTTCCCCAATACCTTCAACTACAAATTTAAGAGAAGGGAATAAAAAATGATTTTCTTCTGCATATTGTGCACTAAATAATCCTTTTTCTCCCCAGAAGAATCTATCAGTGGTATGTTCATTTCTTCGGACATTGAAAACTGAAGGAGCAGATAATGCATTTTCTGCTATAAATCTCCTTGCGGCTGTTACTGGTTTATGCGTGCCTGTTTCGATATGATAAATAGGTACATGCGCCATAACTCTTTGACCGGCTAGTCTTCTTCTGCTGATTCTCTTTCTTTTTTTAGACATTGATTGGTACTCCAAAAATTCTTTATTACTTAGATTAGCCTTATTAAATTTTACTAATCTTATATCTGTGACTTTTAATTCACATTAATTACATAGAGGACCCATCAACCTCTGATGTAGCATATAAATATGGACAATTGTTCATATTTAAGGCTGAAATAAGTCATGCCTCTTTCAATATCTTAATACTTTTTTCAGATTTTACAAGTTTTTTTCAAGTTTTCTCTAAATCTTAGCCAATAAATTATTTATCATGAAGATTTCCCAAAAATTTGAAGATCTAACTTTGAAACAACTAGAGAGTTTTGGCTGTTCTATGGGTGTTACTCATTTAGTTCTTTACCTTGCTTCTGCCAATGAGGGTTCTAAAGCAACATTTAAAATGATTGCACAATGGCCACAAGTTGATAGATTTTTAACATCTATAGATGATGATCCAACATTAAAAGTTTCTTCACCTAATAGAAGATGGTATCCCCTTCAAGAAAAAGATATTTTACTTGGTGTTCTTAGAGTTGAAACTGATTTAAATAATGGTAATTGGCCAATAATCCTTGATTCTAGGCTAAAAGCCCTCTCAACATGTTTAGCAAAATGCGTGTCTATTGAAATAGAACGACAAACTAATAAAGAAGAAATAAATATTTTAAAAAATCAAGTTGATATTGTAATTCATCAATTAAGAAATCCATTGGCAGCTATTAGAACATATGCAAAATTATTAGTTAAAAGACTTGGATCTGACGCGGGATCAATAGAAATTGTTGAAAGTATGATGGTAGAGCAAAATCAAATAAATCAATATGTTGATTCCTTTGAAAAATTAAATAAACCTATCAAACTTCTCTTGGATATAGGAGAAGAAAGATTACTATTACCTCCTAACTTAGATAACGAAAAAAAAATTACTATTCAAGATCTTCTGCTTCCTATTTTGGAAAGAGGGAAAGCTAATGCAAAATTAGAAAATAGAGTTTGGACTCAACCTTCTTTTTGGCCAGAATGGACCTTATTAGCTATGGATCCTAGATATTTAGTGATTGCTGAAATTGTTGCAAATTTATTAGAGAATGCTTTTAGATACGCTAATAAGGATGCAGAAATTGGAATCTTGATTACTTCAAAAGGCATATGTATTTTTGATGATGGAAAAAAAATAACAAAAAATGAAAATGAGAAAATTTTTCAAAAAGGCTTTAGAGGCTCTGCTTCAAAGAAAAAAGACGGTACTGGAGTAGGACTTTTTTTAGCGAGAAAATTAGCAAAACAAATTGGTGGAGATTTAAATTTAGTAGAAAATTCTATTCGATGTAATGACGCAGAAGTACAAGCCCTTAAAAAGAAAAATATATTTTATTTAGAACTTCCTATAAAAGAACTGCATGAATAAACAACATTATTGTTTCAACAATTACAACACTTGCACCGCATGAATCTCCATTAAATCCTCCAATTTTACTACCTAAAATTTTGGGGATTTTATAACTTACGAAAAATCCTATTAATAATAGGAAAAATTTTTGAATTAGGAATTGAGCTGATTCATATGAAATTAAATAGTAAAAAATTAAAATAAAAATAAAAATTATAGAAAGAAAAGATTCTTTTTTTAAACCATTCCAGTCCTTTTTGTGGGATATAGATTTTGTCTCGAGAGTTATATATTTAAATTTATCTATAAAAATTAAAGTTGAAAATCTTCCCCAAAATAAAGATATAGGTAAAATGAAAATTATTTGGCTTTGAATTTTAATAAGACAAGCAATCTGTATTAATGTAATAAAAAATAATGATTGAACTCCAAATGCCCCAACTTGACTATCTTTCATCGCTTTTAAACATTTATTTTTACCTGCAAAAATACCATCAAAAGTATCCATTAAGCCATCTAGATGAAGCCCCCCAGTAATTAAATATCCTGAAGCTAGACAAATTGGAACAGACGCATAAACAGACCAGGAGTTGTTTCTTAAAATCAGATAAATTAAACTTTGCACTAAGCCAATAAAAAATCCTATTATTGGCGCAAATTGAGCAATATTATTAAATTTCGGAGAAATTAAAGGCAACTTTGGAAAAGTAGTATAGAAAATTAAAGCTCCTGCAAGATTATTAATGAAATATTTTTTGATAGGACTATAGATAGTTTCACTATTGAATAATAGAGTAGATTAATAAAAATAATCAGTAATTTTTTAAAAGTTATCGTGTTTGATTTTGAAATTACGTCAAGTTGTCGTAATACAGAAGCCAGAACTGGAATATTTCATACTCCTAATGGTCTAGTAAGGACCCCTAGATTTATGCCAGTAGGCACTTTGGCTACGGTTAAGGGGATTTCATCTGATCAGTTAGAATCTACTGGTTCAGAGATGATTCTTTCTAATACATTCCATCTTCATCTTCAACCTGGTGAAAAACTTATAAAAGAAGCTGGTGGAATTCATAAATTCATGAATTGGGATAAGCCTATACTTACTGATTCAGGCGGTTATCAAGTTTTTAGCTTAGCTAAATTAAACAATATTACTGATGAAGGAGTGGAATTTAAAAATCCTAGAGATGGAAGCTTTGTTTTTTTATCTCCTGAAAAAGTAATACAGATTCAAATGGATCTTGGATCTGATATTGCGATGGCTTTCGATCACTGCCCTCCTCATACTGCTAGTGAAAATGATATTCAAGACTCTTTAGAACGTACTAATTTATGGTTGAAAAAATGTGTTGAAATTCATAAGGGTACTAATCAAGCATTATTCGGGATTGTCCAAGGAGGTAGATACCCTAAACTAAGAGAAATAAGTGCTAAATTTACTAGCTCTTTTGATTTGCCTGGAATTGCAGTAGGCGGGGTAAGTGTTGGGGAGTCCGTTGACCAAATTCATAATGTTATAAATTTGGTACCAAAATTTTTACCCAGAGATAAACCGAGATACTTAATGGGTATAGGTTCTTTACAAGAAATTACATTAGCGATAGCAAAAGGATTTGATCTTTTTGATTGTGTTTTGCCAACAAGATTAGGAAGGCATGGCACAGCATTTTTTAATGATCAAAGATGGAATATGCGAAATGCCCGTTTTAAAAATGATTTTTCTCCAATAGATAAAACTTGTAAATGTGAAACTTGTAAATCGTATTCTCGTGCTTACTTACATCATTTAGTTAGAAATCATGAAATATTAGGTCTAACTTTAATTAGCTTGCATAATATTTCACATCTCATACGATTTACAAATGCGATTTCTGCTGCAATTAAAGATAATTGTTTTACAATAGATTTCGCTCCTTGGAAAAGATCCTCTATTGCCCACCATACGTGGTAACGTCATAAGATAATTAATTAATTTATTAAGAAGGTGCTCACTCTTTTAAATACATTCGCTGAATTGCCTGAAGCATATAAGGCTTTCGCTCCAACCGTTGATGTTCTTCCTTTAATACCTTTATTTTTCTTTTTATTAGTATTTGTTTGGCAAGCTGCAGTTGGATTTAAATAAAAAATAATTTTTCATTAGATAGGTATTTCAAGTGATATTGCATCTCCAGAGTTTTCTACTGCAGACTCAATGAAATCTGCAATTTTTAAAGCCCTAGAAGCTTGTTCTCCATCTACTTCTGGAGATTCTTTACCTTGTACGCATTTAAGAAAATGTTCTAATTCTGCATACAAAGGCTCAATAGAGGTTGTGCTTACTTCTTCAACATATCCATCATTTCTATAGACTAATTCTCCATGTTCCGCTGTGTAAGATTCATGGGCTTTTCTATGGATTTGTAGAGAATGATTTAAGAAGTCTGTCTCAACTAGACTATTTTGGCAATGTACACTTAAACTCCTGATTTTTTTATGACTCATTTTGCTAGCAGTCAAGCTCGCAATAATATTATTATTGAAAACTAAAGTGGCATTTACATAATCGATTAGGCCATCACTATTTCTTCCTCCGACAGCGGCTAATTTCTGTATTTTTGAATTAACCAATTCAAGAACTAGATCAATATCATGAATCATTAAATCCATAACAACTGATACATCATTAGCTCTGTTAGCGTGAGGACTGTGCCTTCTTGCTTCTAATACAACAATTTCTTCATTTTGGACTATTTTATTTAACTCTCTAAAAGCAGGATTAAATCTTTCAATATGCCCAACTTGTAAAAGACAATTACTAACTTTAGAAGCATTAATTAGAGATTTTGCCTCTAACTCATTAGCGGCAATGGGTTTTTCAATAAGAACATTAACACCTGCTTTAAGACAATCTAGACCTACTTTGTGATGTAGAAGTGTAGGGACAGCAATGCAAATTGCATCAACTTTAGAAATTAGATCATGATAATCTTTAAACCACTCGCATTGAAATTGCTCTATTGCTAATTTACCTCTTTGTTCGTTTGGATCGGCCACTCCCACTAAATCTGCATCTTTTAGCAAACTAAGCACGCGAGCATGATGCCACCCCATATTTCCTATTCCAATAACTCCAACCTTAACTGAGTGCGAGGTTGGTTTCATATTTTATAGTCCATATATATCTTGTTATTATCCTTCATAAGATGTCAATTTTAACTTTTTGGCAGAATTATTTTTACACGATCAATTTTCGGACCTGACATCGAAATAATTTCAAATTTGATATTTTTGTAATCTAAACTATCTCCTATTTTTGGGACCATTTGGAATTTTTCAAGAAGAAATCCTGCAAGTGTATGATAATCAGTTCCTTCTGGAATAAAACACCCCAACTTTTTGTTGATTTCTATGATTTCTGCTTTACCCGAAATTGACCATTTCTTAGAGAAATTATCCAACATTTTCATATCAGAATAAATTCTGCTATTCAGCATTTCTTCTCCAACAATTTCTCCAGTAAGATCAGCTGCAGTTATTAATCCCTCAGTTCCGCCATGTTCATCAACTACTAGCAAAAATGGGTTGTAATCTCTAACGAGAGGTAATATCTCTGCTAATGAACATGTCTCTATTACTTTTGTAACAGGCAAGAGGAAAGGTTCTAGTAATGTATTCGCTTCCATTTCGCTTTTAGATATTGGTTTTGCTAAATAACGTAAATCTAAAACTCCTAAAACATCATCTAGTGACTCACCGATTACGAAAAAACGAGCGTGCCTTGTTTTGTCCACCTGTTTCATAAGTTCAGAAAAGGTGATATTTTTTGGCAAAGTTACCATTTCAGATCTTGGAATCATAACTTCTTTTACTTGAGTATCTTTTAAAGCAAAAACTCCTTCTAAGATATTTTTCTCATCAGGTTTTAATCCTGTGACATTATCAGTTTCTATTAACGTTTCTAATTCTCCTGCCGATAATCCTGAATTTAATGAATCCCATTTGTTGTTTAGATTAAATAACCCTAAACAAGCACTTGCAAAAAATTCGATTATAGAAACAACTGGCTGCATCCCCTTCCGAACTGCATCAAAGATTGTAGTTAATCTCAAAGCAGCTGACTCTGGGTTATTAATTACAAGTGCTTTAGGAATAAGACCTGATATGAGGGTTACTAAAAGTACCAAGAATAAAAAAAATATAAGATCATAAACTCGATTTGAAAATATATTTTCTTTCCAAAAATCATTAGCCAAACCTTTACTTAACCAACCAATAGCTACGAGTGAGATTGTTACCCCAAATTGAGAAGCTATTAGGGAAGATCTGAATCTTTTTTGAATTTTTAAAATCGAAAATGCACCTTTTCTTTTCTCTTCTATTAGTCTTAAAACTTTACTTGGCCTTATTAATAAAAATGAAAGTTCACTAGCAGCAAAAAAAGCTGGAAATAGTAAAAGTAAAAATAGAAAAGTTATTTTCATTCCATAAACAAATTAGTGATGGGGGTGGCGAGGATCGAACTCGCCTTAGCCAAATTATGAGTTTGGTGCATTCACCAGATTGCTACACCCCCAAATTTTTGCAGTAATTGATTAATTACATTCAATTTACATACAATATAAAAATAATATTTCAAAAAGCACCAACTTAGTAAGTTTTTGTGAGATTTCTTTTTTTTCTCCTAATCTTGAAATATAAGCTTAGCTTAAATTTAATGAACAATTTTTCTCAGAAATATAATTTAAATAAAGAGAATTTATTAAAACTTTTAATTAAAAAATCATATAGGAAAGGAAACTTTACTTTGGCCTCTGGTAAAAAGAGTGTTCATTATCTAAATTGTAAACCTGTTTCTCTAAATGGTTTTGGTTTGCAATTAATTAGTAATTTGTTTTTAGAGTTAATGGATCCAAGTTCAAAAGCCGTCGCAGGGTTAACTTTAGGGGCAGACCCTTTGGTTAGCGGTGTAATCGTAACCGCAGCATCTCAAGGATTATTACTTGATGCTTTAATCATAAGGAAAGAAGTAAAAGAATATGGAACAAAGGCTGGATTAGAGGGGCCTAAATTAAATCAAGGAACGGTAGTAACTGTCTTGGAAGATGTTGTTACCACTGCTGGGTCAGCTATTAAAGCAATTAATAAGTTAAGAGAAAATAATTTTTTAGTTAAAGAAGTCTTGTCTATTGTTGATAGAAAAGAAGGAGGATATGAAGCCTTATATGAACAAAATATACAATTAAAAAGCTTATTTTCAATAGAAGACTTTCTCTAAATAATGTTAAAAATTAAAGAAAATAAAGAACAAATTTGGCTTGAAAAATTTGATTGCTTTTCTATTTCTGGAAAAGATAGTAAAAGATTCTTAAATGGAATAACTACAGGAAATATTGTTGATTTAAAAAACAAGGTTTTAAAAACTTGCTGGTTATCCCCAAATGGGATTTTAAAATCATTACTTGAGATTAATTGCTTAGAAAATAAATTAGAAGTAATTGTCTTGATCGGAAATACTATTGAGATTAGAAAATACTTTAATAACATTATTTTTCCATCAGATGATGTTTCGTTAAGTGATACTTTTTCAATAAATAGACTGCAGCAAGTTGATGATATTCATTCATGGAGAATCAATCAACCTATTTTTTTTAAAAATGAAGATAAAAAATATGAATTTTACAATAATAATCCTAATTTAATGAATAATAATGACCTGCAAATTTGGAAGATTAATCAGGCTATCCCATCTTTAAATAGTGAAATTAATGGAAAAAATAATCCACTTGAATTAGGACTCACAGATCTTATAGATTTCAATAAGGGTTGTTATTTGGGTCAAGAAACAATGTCAAAAATCAGGAATGCTTCTTCTTTAAAGCAGGAGATCAGAGTATGGAAGGCTAAGGATAAAGATTTGAATTTAGAATCTGCGAATAAAACTATATATAATCAGAATAAAGAAAAATCAGTTGGTTGCATTACTAGTATTTATAAATTAGATTCTGGAATAATAAAAGGATTGGCAATGATAAAGAGGAAATATTTAGATAAGGAAAATTCTTTTTTTGCTGATAATTTTGGCCAAATTTCAATAGATAAATCTGTAGGTTCAGCTTTTCTTTAATTAATCTTTTCGTTTTTTTTGATTAACCACTTCGCTATTTGAAGTGTAGCTAAACAGTCATCTCGATTATATTTAATTATTTTTTTTAGAAAAAGATCATTTAAAGTACTCTTATATTGAATCCACCAATATAAAGCTTTTGATCCACTTACATTTTTTTGTTTCCATTTGAAGCCCATCCAATTAGCAACTGTTTTTAAACTATAGTTTCTAATCGGTAATATCCATGATTCTCTTACAATTAAATGTAAATCTATAAATCTGGACTTTAGGATCTCAATTTCTTTTATATCGAGATTCAATTGCCTAGCTAAATTTAAAATTGCTATTCTCTCAGTCTCTCCATAATGTAAAACTGGCCAGTTTTTTTTTGAAAAAAGTTTTTGGATAATTTTTTGATTTGATTTTTTAGTATTATTTTTGAGGTTTAATATTGGATCATAAAAATCCTCTTTAATATTCTCAAACAAATTATTTACTTTTAAAAATCCATATAAAAAATCATGTTTCTCATCTGGATTTGATTCGATATCAAAAATAAAGAATCCTGAATCTTTATTTGTTAAAAGATAAGATAAGCTTTTATTTTCAAAAATTCGAATTGGTATTCCTGATAAATATGCTTTTGATTGCTTTATAAACTTTGAAGCTTTTTCAAATTTTTGCTCCTTGTATTGAAAAAGTTTTTCTCCTAAATCGATTTTCCTAGCAGCAGCTAGTTCTTTAATATTAGATATCCCATTTTTTTGGAGAAATAAGGCTGTTTTAGAACCAATACCATCTATATCAGTTAGATATCCTTTATCTTTTGCTTCTGTATCGCACAAATTTCGCCATGAGCATATGGTACATTTTTTCCTGTCTTCAGTAATATCTGGAATAGATCTTTTTAGATATTCATTTAAATTTAAAAAGGTACTTAATACTTTTTTTCTTAATCGTTTATTTAAATCAATTTTTTCAATATTAATTTGATTTGAAAAATTTGAAATTACCAATCCCTTTTCAATTTTTGATTCTTGAAAGGGCTCTAATAAAATCGAACAAAAAGTTAAATCGAATAGATGCTCTTTTGTTATTCTATGGCCTAACTTATATACAACAGGTATATATTTATATTCTCCCCATTTGCTATGACCACCTACTTTTTTAAGTAATTGAGGTTGCATTTCTGCATTTATATTATTGATTACTTTAGATCTTGCTTTTAATCCGATTACCCCACTTGAACCCTTTTTACAGGCTTTTGGTCCAGAATATAAATCTCCATCACTTAGTTTATAAAAGCTTTTATACCGATTAATTATTTCTATAGATTGATGTGGTGACCAAATTTTAAGAGACTTATTGCCCTGATAATCAAGCCAAGCTTTTCTTTTGCATCTTATAAAACTTTTTAAATAAAGATTATTCAAATTTTTTTGCAAAGGCAGTTTAAATTTTTACTCCTATAAATTAATATAGATAATTATTGGAAATGAAGGAACTATTTAACTTTGTCTGCAAATGAACTAGATGAAATAAAATTCGGTACTGATGGCTGGAGAGGAATAATTGGTTTTGATTTCAATCTATCAAATCTTTCTAGAGTGGTAGTCGCTTCATGTCAGGAATTATATTATCAATATTTCGAAGAAACTAATTCTAGAAAAATTCTTATAGGGTACGATCGTAGATTTATGGCAAATGAGTTTGCAAAGGAGGTTGCATCTTTTGTGAAAGGATGTGGTTTTGAACCCATTCTTTCTACTAGTTTTGTCCCAACACCTTCCTGCAGCTTATATGCCAAAAAATTTATGTTTTTAGGTTGTTTAGTTATTACTGCAAGTCATAATCCTTATAATTGGCTGGGTTTAAAGATTAAAAGTTTTAAAGGATGTTCTGTGGATGAATCTTTTACAAAGGAAGTTGAAAAAAGGTTACTTCTGGGGAACTCAATTGAAAAATTGGAAGGTGCATATGAAAAAGTTGATATTAAGAAGTTTCATTTAGATCAGATTAAATCTAATTTTAATATTGATTTTATTGCGAATAATTTAAAGAAAATGAATTTGCATATTTTTGTTGATTCTATGCATGGTTCAGCAGCAAATTGCCTTAGTAAGATCTTTGAGGGTTGTGATTCAAAAATTTTTACTGAAATTAGAGCAGATTATGATCCTTTATTTGGAGGGAATCCTCCAGAGCCACTGCTAGAATATTTAGATAATTTAACTGAAACATTAACTAGAAATTTTAAAAAAGGTAATAAAGCTTTAGGCATAATTTTTGATGGTGATGGCGATAGGATTGCAGTAATTGATGAAAAAGGAAGATTTTGTAGTACTCAAGTTTTATTACCTTTCTTTATTAGTTATTTGGGAGAAAAGAATAATAATTTATATCCAGTAATTAAAACAGTTAGTGGTTCAGACATTATTAGTAATATCGCAAAAAATCAAAATAGAGAGGTTTTAGAACTACCGGTTGGTTTTAAAAATATTGCAAAAAGAATGATTAAAGAAAAAATATTTATTGGAGGAGAGGAATCAGGAGGGGTAGGTTTCGGAGACTTTATGCCGGAGAGAGATGCTTTATATGCAGCTATGATTTTATTAAATGGAATCGCAGAAAAATCAAAATATTTATATGAAACTTTAGATCAAATACAAGAAAAATTTGGTCCAAGTTTTTATAGAAGAATTGATATTAAATTTCCAAATCAGTCAGAAAAAGAAATTCTTGAAAAATATATTCAAAATAATATTCCCTTAAAAATATGTGGCTATAATGTCATAAATGTCTCAAATGTCGACGGCATAAAATTAAGAATGGATAATAATTTTTGGCTATTATTTAGGTTCTCAGGAACAGAGCCTCTTTTAAGATTGTATTGTGAGGCGAAATCTGAAAATGATTTAAATGTAGTTTTAGAATGGAGTCAAAAATACATAAATAAAGTAAAAAATATAAAATGAAAAAATTATATTTAGCAAGTAAAAACCAAGGTAAAATTGAAGAATATAAAAAATTACTATTAAATGTAAATTGCAAATTATTGCTTCAACCAGAATCAATAGAAGTTGAAGAAAATGGGTTTACATTTAGAGAGAACGCAATAAAAAAGGCAAGCGAAGTTTCTAAAAAAACAAGAAACTATGCTATTGCAGATGATTCGGGAATATGTATTGATGCTTTGGATGGTAAGCCAGGAATTTACTCATCAAGATATGCAGAAAATGATCAAAAAAGAATAGAAAGAGTTTTAAATGAACTTGATGGAGAAGAAAATAGAGGTGCTTTCTTTATTGCAAATGTTTGCGTTTGCTCTCCAACTGGGAATGTGATAATAGAATCAGAGGCTAAATGTTTTGGAAATATTATTCTAAGCCATAGAGGGAATGGTGGTTTTGGTTATGACCCTATTTTTGAGGAGTTATCAAGTAAATTAACATTCGCTGAGATGAATAATGAATTAAAAGAGACATGTAGTCATCGTGGGAAAGCAGTTAAAAAAATCATTCCTCAATTGTTAAAAATATTTACCTGATTAATTATTAACCCAAGATCCATGTAAACCATGTGGAATAGATATTGGGAGCTCATAAATAGCTAATTCTTTTAAGTCTTTAGCATCTAGTATCACAAGATCACTTCCTCTTCTACTACCATTCCATATCAGAATAAATAAGTAACCCTCATCTTCTTTATTTGATGATTTTGATGGGACCATTATTGGTTCACTAACGAATCCGCAAGGTGCTGCTGACCAAGAAATTTCCTCTTTGGTAGTCAAATTTATTTTTTTAATAGCTTGTAAAGGAGCATTCCCTATTTTCTTATCTGTACAAGCCATCCAAGAGTAAGATGCTTTTAATCCTAAGAATTTAGGGTTTACAGTTGCGAATTCACAACATTGTGAACTTAAAGTTTCAAGTTTAGAAGTTTTCCCCTTTAAGTCGATAATAGATCTTTTTAAATTACCCTCTGGATATTTATCAAAGTCAATATCCCTAAAATTTTCATCGGGCCCAACAGAAGGAAAATCATCGTAAAAAATACTATCCAAAATTATGATTGAGTCTTTTTCGTATGCATTAACATGATGAAAAACAAATCCATCAGGAGCATCTATAGTTATTGGTGGTTGACCCTTAAATAAACCACTTTCTCTAGGAATTATAAAAAATTTAGCTTTTTTATTAGGATTTGATTTTAAACATTGAGCGGCTCCTTTTTGGCCCATTACAAATGGTAAGGGATTAAAGTCGATAGCATTCTGTAAAAATATCGCCCAATTGGTTGTAATTGCAAAATCATGAAGGAATGCAAATCCATTAAATGTATCTTTCCTGTCTATTATCAATTCACCAGAATTTTCACCAGCATTTGAGAATTCCATTAGTCTGATAGTACTTTTTGGTCCGGTTTGTACTCCAAAAGTTACCAAAAGTTCAGATGAAGCATTTGAATTAAAATCAGTTTTTGGATGAGCACTAAATGCTTCGTTGCTTTTTAAAACTCCACTTAACGTTGTTAGTCCAATTGTATCAAGATTGTTAGGATCTAATGCATGTGGACCAGCTGCTTCCCATAATGCAAGCACTTCATTACCTAGTTTTACAACGTGTGTATTAGCAATATTTTTGAATTTTAAATCTAGAACATTATTTAAAATCCCTCCACTTTTTTGAGTCCCAAAAACCCCTCTATAAATAAATTTGTTAATCTTTTTTTCTTCTAAAAAACCTTTTGTTCGCACAAACCTATTTGTTAATGATGGTTTTCCATTCTCGAATCTAATTGCTGTAATCATCCCATCTCCATCAAAGGGATGATGAACCCATTGGCCTCCTCTTTCTAAAATCCCTGGACCGTTTCTGAATAGAGTTCCATTTAATTCATCAATATTTCCACCTTTAGTTGTATTTAATGGTTCATTTGTTAATTCTTTTTCAACATTTTTGTATGCACTAGCCCAGTCTTCTTTGTTAAAAGATTGATGAGCATTAATTTGTTTTTCTTGAATATAAGTCACTTTGAAATCTTAACTTCATTCATTTTCGCCAAAAATATATGAAATTGTGGCTAATTCAAAAAAATACTGAATTTAACTATCTAATCACTTTCTAACATTCCTTTACTACTTGGGATAGATCCAGATCTCCTTATGTCTATTTCAGAAGCCATTCTCATTGCTCTTGAAAAGGCTTTAAAACAGGCCTCAACTATATGATGTGAATTTGTGCCTTGTATTTGATTTATATGAAGAGTGATTCCACTATTATTTACAAAAGCTATAAAAAATTCTCTTACTAATTCAGTATCATAATTCCCTATTCTTGGTGCTCTTAATTTGAGATCATAAGACAAATGAGGCCTACCTGAACAATCTAATGTTACTTGAACTAAAGCCTCATCTAAAGGTGCAAAAAAATGCCCAAATCTATTTATTCCTTTTCTTTCTCCTAAGGCTTTAGTAAAGGCTTTCCCAAGAGCAATGCCTACATCCTCATTTGTATGATGGTCATCAATATGTGTATCTCCAATAGCTCTTATTTTTAAATCAAATAATCCATGACTAGATATTTGTTGCAACATATGATCTAAAAAAGGAATGCCAGTATCAATTTCAGAAATTCCATTGCCATCTAGATTAAGAAAAATACTAATATCTGTTTCATTTGTTTTTCTTTTAATTTCAGCTTGTCTTGAAAATGACATTTTACTTGTTTAAATTGTAATTTACATTCCATTAATGCAATAACCTGCATCAACATAAATAGTTTGGCCTGATATGCCACTTGAAAGATCACTTAAAAGAAAAGCAGCTGTATTCCCTACTTCTGTTTGAGTAACTGTTCTGCGAAGAGGAGCTTTTTCTTCAACATTATGGATCATATCCAAAATGCCACCTATTGCAGAACTCGCAAGTGTTCTAATTGGACCAGCA